>JAHJOS010000630.1 GCA_018820005.1 Alphaproteobacteria bacterium
GCACCAGGTGCCGCCCGACCGATACAGTCCCATCAGCTTGGTATTGCCTTCCGGCTTGATGGTGACTTCGGTTTCGAGCACGAAGCGGCGCTGCGGTGGCTCGATCACAGTCAGCGAGTTGGCGTCGCTGGCATAGGCCGATAGCACCAGCGGCGCGCCGTCGATGGCAATCGAGCCCAGGCTCAGCTCATCGCCATCGAGCACCAGCGGCGTGCCGGCGACGGTGTCGGCGGCCGGTTCGATGGTCAACTGGGCGCGCACGCGCGTATCGACTTCGCCAATAAGGAAGTCGAGATCAACCGACACAATCTTGTAGGGGCTCGGAGTGTAGTCCTTGAGATAGATGGTGTGTTCGGTTTCAGTGCGCATGAACGGTCCCGCTATAATTTCGGTCTGAAAGTGACTGTGGCCGGGTTGCAACAGCAGACTCGGCGCTTTCGTGTATCCTATGCGGCCAGCGACCGCTCTGCCTCACTCTTCTACGTCAAATGGGACGGCAATGGGGAGAGGCAATCAGCGAGCGCCGTGCGTGGCTCCTCTGCGTCAATTGTGGACGTATCGAGCGCGCTATCCGACTTTCCCCGACCGGCGTCCTGCCTCGGCCAATCTCTGACTGCGGGCGACAGGCGTCGCGGCGCCGTCCTCTTGGCCAGACCGACCGCCTCTCAGGCCTAAATTTTGGTGAACGATCATGTTGCGTTGGTTTGAACGACGGCTGGACCCCTATCCGCTTGGTGATCCGGCAGAGCCGCCCAAGGGGCTGCTGGCCTTTTGCCTGCACTATAGCCATGGCGCCAAGAAATGGCTGGCCATGATGGCGCTGCTCGCGGCCGGTGTGGCCGCCAGCGAAATCATCCTGTTTGGCTTCATCGGCGATATCGTCAACTGGCTCGCCGCGGCCGATCGCGCCACCTTCATCCAGACCGATGGCTGGAAGCTGGCACTGATGGGCGTGGTGATCGTCGTGGTCATGCCCATACTGGTGCTGTTCTCCACGCTGATCATGCACCAGACGCTGCTGAGCAATTTCCCGCAGCGTATCCGCTGGATGAGCCATCGCTATCTGATCCGCCAGTCCATGAGCTATTTCCAGGACGAGTTTGCGGGCCGCATCGGCGCCAAGCTGATGCAGACCTCGCTGGCCGTGCGCGAAGTGGTCATGAAGCTGCTCGACATGCTGGTCTATGTCGTCGTCTATTTCGTCGGCGCCGTGCTGTTGGCCGCATCGTCCGATTGGCGCTTGGCAGTGCCGTTTCTGGTCTGGGTCGTCGCTTATATCTTCCTGATGCGCTACTTCATCCCGCGTCTGGGCAAGATCTCCCAGGCCCAGGCCGATGCGCGCTCGCTGATGACCGGCCGCATTGTCGACAGCTATTCCAACATCGCCACGGTCAAGCTCTTCTCCCATTCCAATCGCGAGGAGGGCTACGCCAAGGAGGCGATGGACCAGTTCCTCGACACTGCCTACAAGCAGATGCGTCTGTTCTCGGTGCTCAATATCCTGGTCAACTGGTCCGGCGCGATCCTGCTGTTTTCGGTGGGTGCCACCGGCATCTGGCTCTGGCTACAGGGCGCCATGACGCCCGGCGCGCTTGCAGTTTCGCTCGGTCTGGTCATGCGCTTTCAGGGCATGAGCCAGTGGGTGATGTGGGAAATGTCCTCGCTGTTTGAAAACATCGGCACCGTGCGCGACGGCATTTCGTCGATTTCGCTGCCGCGCGTGGTCACCGACGACACGGCGGCCCAGCCGCTCGGCACAGTCAAGGGCGATATCAGGTTCGACAATGTCTCGTTCCACTATGGCAAGACGGGCGGCGTCATCGAGGGCCTCAACCTTCACATCAAGCCCGGCGAAAAGATCGGCCTGGTTGGACGCTCCGGCGCGGGCAAGTCCACTATCGTCAATCTGCTGCTGCGCTTTTACGACCGGGCCGACGGCCATATCCTGATCGATGGTCAGGATATTGCCACCGTCACCCAGGACAGCCTGCGCGCCAATATCGGCGTGGTCACCCAGGATACCTCGCTGCTGCACCGATCGGTGCGCGAGAACATCCTTTATGGCCGCCCCGACGCCACCGAAGAGATGATGCGCGAGGCCGCCGATCTGGCCGAGACATCGGACTTCATCAAGGGCCTGAGCGATCCCAAGGGCCGCAAGGGCTTTGATGCCCATGTCGGCGAGCGGGGCGTCAAGCTCTCGGGTGGCCAGCGTCAGCGCATCGCCATTGCCCGCGTGCTGCTCAAGAACGCGCCGATCCTGGTGCTCGATGAAGCCACCTCGGCCCTCGATTCCGAGGCTGAAGCTGCTATCCAGAGCCAGCTGCAATTGCTGATGCGCGGCAAGACGGTGATCGCCATCGCCCATCGGCTCTCCACCATCGCCATGATGGATCGGCTGGTGGTGCTCGACAAGGGCAAGGTCATTGAGACCGGCACCCACGCCGAACTGCTGCAAAGCGGCGGCATCTACGCCAGCCTGTGGAACCGCCAGTCCGGCGGCTTCATCGACGCCGACACCGACAGCACTGAGGCGGCGCAGTGATGGGCATTGCGCACCATGCGGCCACACCACAATCGCCTCCCGCGGACTTGATCCGCGGGTCGCGCGCAACTCGGCACGCTCTGACAGTGACCCCCGGATCAAGTCCGGGGGAAGCGTCGGTGGGTGTTGGGCCAACGCCGAACTAACCGCCTTCCAAACCGAACTACAAACCAGAGGAGACCCAGATGGGTAACATTATCGAAACGGCCATATCCGCGCACCGAAACCCCGCCTTCGGCGCCAAACGACAACCCGTGGACCGATTCCGACCCTGACCTGAGCCCAAGGCATCCACCGCAAAACGGCATTCCGTTTTTCCGGCATGGCAATGCCCAAAAGTATCTCCGTCAGGCGCGGCTCAAAATAACGAGCTAAAAAATGTTCAACCGCGTCATCGACTATTTCGACAATCTCTATTCGCCCACCGCGCTCGCCGAAAACCGGCAGCCGCCCATGGGCCTTCGTCCCTTCGTCACCTATTTCATCAATCAGTTCCGCCTGGCATTCATCATCCGCATCGTGCTGGTGGCGATCGGCTCGGTCGCCGATGCCCTGATGCCGGTGTTTGTCGGTCTCGTGGTCGGCATGCTGGCCACCACCCCGCCCGGCGAGATGTTCACCGTCAACGGCCAGACCTTCCTGTGGATGGTTGCCGTCGTGGTCATCGTGCGGCCCACCACCTTCCTGCTCGATACCCTGATCCGTAACCACGGCATTGTGCCCAATCTGGTCGATCTGGTGCGCTGGCAAAGCCACTGGCATGTGATCCGCCAGAGCTGGACCTTCTTCCAGAACGACTTTGCCGGCCGCATCGCCAACAAGATCATCCAGGCCGGCGAAGCCATCGAGATCGGGGTGAACCTGACCATCGATGCTGCCTGGTATGCGCTGGTGTTCGTGGTGGTGGCCATTGTCGTGCTGGCCCGGCTCGATCCGGTGCTGCTGGTGCCCATAGCGGTCTGGTTGCTGTTCTATGCAATCCTGTTTTCCATCGCCATGCCGCTGATCGCCCGCTATTCCGAGGACCTCTCGGAATCCAAGTCGGTGATGACCGGCCGGATCGTGGATAGCTACACCAATATCCAGACCCTCAAGACCTTCTCGACCGGCGAACACGAAGACCTTTACGTCGCCGATTCCATCGGTGAACACGCCGTCAGCTTCCGCAAGCTGATGCGGGTGTTCACCTATATGTGGTCGACGCTGTTCCTGCTCAACGCCGGGCTAGTGGTCTCGGTGACATGGCTGGCGCTAAAGGGCTGGAACGATGGCGTGCTGACGGCGGCGGCCGTGGCAACCGCCATCCCCTTCGCGCTACAGATCATGAACATGAGTGGCTGGATCCTTGAAATCGGCTCCAACATCTTCCGCCAGGTGGGCAATGTCCGCGATTCCATGGACACCATTGCCCAGCCGCTGACCATGCTGGATGCTCCTGACGCCCAGCCGCTCAAGGTCACCAAGGGCGAGCTGGTCTATGACAATGTCAGCTTCAACTACTGGCGCGGCAAGACCGGCAGCGTCATCGAGGATTTCCACATCACCATCGCCCCCGGCGAAAAGATCGGCCTGGTCGGGCGCTCGGGCTCGGGCAAGTCGACGCTGGTCAATCTGGCGCTGCGGATGTTCGACGTGCAGGACGGCGCGATCCGCATCGACGGGCAGGATGTGCGCAATGTCACCCAGGAGAGTGTGCGGGCGGCCATTGGCCTGGTCAGCCAGGATACGTCCCTGCTGCACCGCTCCATCCGCGAAAATCTCAAATACGGCCGCCAGTCGGCGTCTGACGCAGAGATGATCGAGGCCGCCGAGCAGGCCAAGGTGCACGATGTCATCATGGGCCTGGTCGATCCCAAGGGGTTCACCGGCTACGATGCCCATGTCGGCGAGCGGGGCGTCAAGCTCTCGGGTGGTCAGCGCCAGCGCGTTGCCATTGCCCGGGTGCTGCTCAAGAACGCGCCGATCCTGGTGCTCGACGAAGCCACCTCGGCCCTCGATTCCGAGGTCGAGGCGGCCATTCAGGAGCAGCTGACCACGCTCATGCAGGGCAAGAGCGTGATTGCGATTGCCCATCGCCTGTCCACCATCGCCGCCATGGATCGCCTGGTGGTGCTGGAAAAGGGGCAGATCGTCGAGCAGGGCACCCATGCCCAGCTGCTGGCCTCAGGCGGACATTATGCGAGCCTGTGGGAGCGCCAGTCCGGCGGCTTCCTCGATCTTGATGTGACAACGTAATATGTGGTGTCGCGCGCTCCGGCGCGCGGCACCATAAAGGCCCGCGCCGCTAGCCGGTCGTGCCGTAATGGGGCTCTGCCGCACCGTCCCAGTCCTTGCGCCCATTGGTCAGGTAGGATGCCATTGCCGCTTCGGGCATCGGCCGGGCGAACAGATAGCCCTGCATCACCGTGCCACCCAGCCGCCGCAGCACGCCGAGCTGGGTTTCAGTCTCGATGCCTTCGAACACGCACGAAATCCCCAGATTGTGGCAGAGATCGATCGTGGTCTGGATGATTGCCCGGCTGGTTGGATCATGGGCGACGTCGGCCACAAAGCTGCGGTCGATCTTGATGCGGTTCAGCGGCAGTTTCTGCACGTGGGTGAGGCTCGAATGCCCGGTGCCGAAATCGTCCAGCGCAATGCGCGCGCCCAGCGCCAGCAGGGACAGCAGCGCCTCATTGGCCTGTTCCAGATCGCGCATCACGGCGGTTTCGGTAATTTCGAAATCGATCTGGCAGGGACGGCCGGCAGCCTCCACCAGCGCCACGATATTGCGGATCGCCGTTGTCGAGCCGATATCATGTGCAGAAAGGTTCACCGACAGGCGCACGTGGCGGGGCAGGGTCTTGGCTGCTGCCAGAGCCTTGCGCAGCACCGTCTCGGTAATCTTGCAGATCAACCCGGTGCGCTCGGCCAGCGGAATGAACTCGGCTGGCGATATCTCCCCCAGGATCGGGCTGTTCCAGCGGGCCAGCACTTCAAAGCCCGTGGTCCGCTTGAGCGCCAGGTCGAACTGCGGCTGAAACAGGATATAGATTTCGCTCTCGAGATCGGCTGTGTGCAGGGCATGCTCGATTGAGCGCACCTTGCTGATCTCACAGGCATGCTGCTCGGAGAACACCACGGCCTTGCCGCGCCCCTCGCGCTTGGCAATGGAGGTGGCATAGTCCGCCCGATCAAACAGCTGCTCGGCGTCGTCTCCAGCAGTGGACGCGGCAAAGCCGACCGAAATCGTCAGGTGGATCGTTGCCCCCGGCAGGTCAAAAGACGATCGCATGGCTGTGCACAGCAGATCGCCACAGGTCTGCATCAGCGCCTCGTTGGTCGGGCCTTCCATGATCAATGCGAAATTGTCGCCGCCCAGGCGGGCCAGAAAGGTCGTCGGCCGGCGCAGGGTTTCGATGCGCCGCGCTACTTCGGTCAGCACCCGATTGCCGGTGATCTGGCCAAAGATGTCATTGACCGACTTGAAGCTGTCCAGGTCGATCAGCGCCACGGCGACATGCCCGGCCGGCAGCGCCGCTATGCGGGCTTTCAGATGCCGGTCGAACCAGCGCCGGTTGGGTAGCCCGGTGAGGCTGTCCACATTGGCTAGCCGGTTGTTTTCATCCGAAAGCCGCTGGGTCTCGATCTGGCGCTGCGCAATGGCACTGCGCGATGCCACCAGGGAACTGAAGTCGCGATAATTGCCCAGCAGGATCACCAGCAGCGCCACCACCACCACAACCATATTGACCGACAATGCGGTGAAAATGGCCTCTCCGGTTGTCGAGAAGAACAGCGTGAACGGCACCAGCACGCAGGCTGCCACGATCAGTGAGGCCGCGCGCACATGCATCAGGCAGAACATGCAGCCGATGGTGGTGATGCCCATGAAAAACGCGATGTGTGATTGCTGGTAGCTATTGCCATAGGGGAAGAGCGCGATGGCCCAGGCGGTAAAGCCCAGCGATAGCGCCGCCGCTATCCACAGCATGCCACCCAGCGTCCGGCGGGCCTGGTCTGCATCGATCATCTCGTTGCGCCGCCGCCACCAGAACACCAGACGGATCAGGCACACTGCGGTTAGCGTGCCCGGAATGAGCACAGCCAGATAGTCCGGAGCGGTGCCATAGTGAGAGCCCGCCAGGATCAGAACATTGATCACCAGCATGATGTACATCAGCGGAATTTGGCGCGCGAGGGCACGGGCCTGGGCCAGAATGAGGTCCGGCTCTTGGGGCGCGGCGAACGCCTTTAGTGCACGTGTCAGTCGCCTCATCGCAGAATTACCCTCACAGAAGAGTAAAATAGACCGCAAAACCTAACGCAACGGTAAATCGCGACGGTTTGTATTGTCTCGATCTCAGTAAATATCGCCCGCAGCCGACCAACCGGCGCCCCGGCAGGTGCGAACATGGTCATGTTTCCCCATCGCCCCCATTGGAAGCTGTCGCGCTTCCAGCTAGAACCCGATGCAATCGATTGCGCGCCGCGCCGACTGCAGCTGTCCGGGCACTCGGGCCGGGCAGGTTTGGCCGCGCCGCCGCCCACTGGAGAAGACGTCAATGTCCATAGCTGCTTCGTATTCGGCCCTTGATCTGGCCGGCACTTTTGCCCTGACGTCGCCCACCGCCTCCAATGCGGTTCCCATCAGCCTGCCGGGCGATGTGCATACCGCCCTGCTGGCCGCCGATCAGATCGTGGACCCCTACTATGGCGAAAACGAAAAGCAGGTGATGTGGGTCAACCAGACCGCCTGGTCGGTCGAGCGCCGCTTTGACGCCAGCGCCACCGATATCGACGGCTATCTGACCCTGACCCTGGCTGAGGTGGACTGCATCTCCACCATTTCGCTCAATGGCACAGTGGTCGCCGAAACCCAGAACAGCTTCCTGCGCAACGACATCGACGTCACCGGCAAGGTGCGTGTGGGTGAGAACACCCTGCGCATCGATTTCGCCATTGCCCCCGATGTGGCCCAGGCCCGCGCCGATGCTCATCCGTTCCCGATCCCCTTCACCAAGAACTACCAGACCAATGGTCTGGACGGGATCCACATGAACTTCATCCGCAAGGCGGCCTGCCATGCCGGCTGGGACTGGGGCATCTGCATCATGCCCATCGGCGTCTATGGCACCATGAGCCTGCGCCGCTCGCGCCTGGCCCGGCAGGACAGCGTTCAGGTCGATCAGGCCCATGGCAAGAGCACGGTCGAACTGTCGATAAAGACTCGGCTCTTCGCCTTTGCGCATGGTGAAGTGGAGCTTGAACACGCCATCGATGGCCAGACCATCACAGACAAGGTGTCGGTGCAAAAGGGCGAGAACGTCTTCACCCACAATATCACCATCCACAATCCCAAGCTGTGGTGGCCGGCCGGGCAGGGCGCGCAGCCGCTCTACGAACTGGTGACCAATCTCGAGGGTGAAAAGACCACCCGCCAGATCGGCCTGCGCAAGCTTGAGTGGATCGTCGAGCCCGACGAAATCGACCATTCCTTCAAGTGCCGCGTCAACGGTCGCGATATCTCCATGCTGGGCGCCAATTGGATCCCCGCCGACGCCATCCCCAGCCGCATCACCCCGGCGGTGATCCGCGACCTGCTCGAAAGCGCCAAGGCCGCCAATATGAACATGCTGCGCATCTGGGGCGGCGGCCAGTATGAACCCGATTATTTCTACGAGCTCTGTGACGAGTTGGGCATCCTGATCTGGCACGACTTCATGTTCGCCTGCATGAGCTATCCGTCCGATCGCCCCTTCCTCGACAATGTGCGGTCCGAGATCACCCAGCAGGTCCGCCGCCTCAGCCACCATGCCTGCATTGCCCTGTGGTGCGGCGACAACGAGGTCATCGGCTCGCTGGGGGGGTATCCCGAGACCAAGGCGGCGCCCGAGCGCTATGTCGCCAATTACGACCGGCTCAATTCCATGCTCGGCAATATCGTCGAGGATGAAGATCCGGCTCGCCGGTTCTGGCCGTCCTCGCCCTCTATGGGCTATCTCGATTTTTCCGACGGCTGGCATGCCGATACTCGCGGCGACACCCATTATTGGGATGTCTGGCACTCGGCCAAGTCCTTTGAGGCCTATCGCACGGTCAACCCGCGCTTTGCCTCCGAGTTTGGTTTCCAGTCCTTCACCTCAATGAATGTCATCGAGACCTTCTCTGAACCCAGTGATCGTAATCCCTCCTCGCCGGTGATGGAAAACCACCAGCGCAATGACGGCGGCAATGCCCGCATTCTCGAGACCATGACGCGCTACTTCCGCTTCCCGCGCGATTTCGATCAGATGGTGTTCCTCTCCCAGATCCAGCAGGGCCTGGCCATCAAGACCGCCATTGAATACTGGCGCTCCACCAAGCCGCGCTGCATGGGCACGCTGTTCTGGCAGATCAACGACATCTGGCCGGTCGCCAGTTGGTCGAGCCTGGATTACGGCGGGCAGTGGAAGCTGCTGCAATATATGGCCAAGCGCTTCTTCCTGCCGGTCAATGTCGTCGCCGTACCGGTACACGACGCAGTGCCCACCAATTCGCGCGGCAAGCCGGTCGAGAACGCACCCGCCAGCCGCATTGTGCTCAAGGCCATCAACGACACCGGCGCCCCGCTGGCAATTTCCCTTGAGGTCCTGGCGGTCAGGGTGGCTGGCGGCCAGCGCGTGCTGTTCACCGGCAACACCGCCATTTCCCCTGATGCCGCCATCGAAATCACCGCCATCTCGGCCGAAGATCTGGCGCCCGATGAGTTCCTGTTCTTCTCCTGGCGCGACGCCAAGGGCAATCTGTTGGGCGAAAACGACTATTTCCCCAAGCCCTACAAGGCCTACGAGCTGGTTCAGCCCAAGGTGCGCGCCGGCTGGTCCGAGCACGAGGGACAGCTGGTTCTCAGCCTCACCAGCGACCAGCCGGCGCTGTTCGTCACCGCCACGGTCGATGTGCCCGGCTATTTCTCCGACAATGCCGTCACGCTATTGCCCGGCCGCACCACCGACCTCACCTTCACGCCGCGCCACGGCGCCACCCCCTCGGCCTCCGAACTGGTGCAGTCGCTTAAAGTGCGCAATCTCAGCGAGACGTTCTAGGCGCCCGTCACCTCACCTTCGCCCCACCCACCGAATTCCCCTCTCCCCTTGCGGGAGAGGGTGGATCGGCCAAAGGCCGAGACGGGTGAGGGGTTGGTAGAGCAGAATTGGCAAGCCGGTGCGCAATCCCCCAACTTCCATACAAGATTTCACCACCGCGTCATTGACATGCGCGGTGCGATCTTCCAACGCTGTAAGACCTTCCAGCGCCTGCCTGACTTCCTCCGGATAAACCATGTCCAACACCATCGCGCCCATCGAGGAGCGCCGTCTTTTGGGTATCGGGCTCGTGCTCGGCGCCTATTTTCTGTTCGTCTGCCTCGATTCCTCGGCCAAATGGCTGGGCATGGTGGGGATTCCGGCGCTTCAGATCATGTTCGTGCGCTATGCGGTCCATCTCGGTCTGGCCGCGGCGATAAACCTGCCGCGACAGGGCCTTGGCCTGCTGCGCACCAATAATCTCAAACTCGAAATGATGCGCGCCACCGCGTTGATCGGCGCGACGCTGTGCAATTTTACCGCCGTGCGCTACCTGCCTCTGACGGTGACCGGCGCCATCGGCTTCACCGTGCCCCTCATTGTCACGGCACTCTCGGTCCTTATCCTGCATGAACAGGTGGGCTGGCGCCGTTGGTCCGCTATTGCTGTCGGCTTTGTCGGCGTGCTCGTCATCGTCCGTCCCGGCACGGCGGTGTTTCATCCGGCGACGCTGCTCTCGCTGGGCGGCGCGGTCAGCTACGCCAGCTATGCCATGCTTACCCGACGCCTGGCCGGTGTCGATTCCGCCGGCACCCAGCAGTTCTATGGCGCGGCCTTCCCCACTGTTGTCCTGGCGCCGTTCGCTCTGGCCACCTGGGCCTGGCCGACCAATGGCACCGACTGGGCGGTTCTAGCCATGATCGGGGTCGTCGGCTTTTCCGGCCATCAATTGCTCACTGTCGCGCATCGCTTTGCCCCGGCGTCGGCGCTGGCGCCCTTCGCCTATGTGCAGATCTTGTTCTTCATCGCCTCGAGCTGGCTGATCTTCAACCAGCCACCCGATGTCTGGCTCTACATCGGCGCGCCCATCGTGGTGGCCAGCGGCTTTTACATCTGGCTGCGCGAACGTGCCCTGTCGCGCCCGGTTTCTCCCATGACCGAGGAACGCTGATGGCCAGTCCCGTCGCGGCCATCGAGCACAATTCCAACCGCGCCATCCTGATCCTGTTGCTGGCGCAGTCGGTGCTGATCTTTCTTGATGTGTCAGCCAAATGGCTGGCCACCACCGGCATGCCGACCACCGAGATCATGTTTGCCCGCTATGGCCTGCATGTGGGCCTGCTGCTGCTGTTGGTGCTGCCCGTCCGCGGCTGGGATCTGTTCCGCACCGGCAATTGGAAGCTCGAACTGGCGCGTGGCCTGTGCCTGCTGATGTCTACCGGCGGCAATTTCTTCGCCATGCGCTATTTGCCGTTGACCGTCACCGGCGCTTTGCTGTTCACCTCGCCCCTGATGGTCTGCGCGCTCTCGGGCCCGCTCCTCGGCGAAACTGTCGGCTGGCGCCGCTGGTTGGCCATTTTCGCGGGGTTCATCGGCATACTGGTGATCATCCGCCCCGGTACCGAGGCGTTCCATCCTGCCGCCTTGCTCAGCCTCTTTGCCGCTTTCTCCGGAGCGCTTTTCGGCATTGTCACCCGCAAGCTGGCCGGCGTCGACAGTGCCATGACCCAGCAGTTCTACGCCGGCGGCATCGCTCTGGTGGCGGTCACCCCGTTTGCATTTGGCGATTGGGTCTGGCCCACCCAGACCGCCTCCTGGGTCGCATTTTTCATGCTGGGCACAGCCGGTGTGCTCGGCCATCTGCTGATTTCGGTCGCCCACCGCTTCGCGACACCCGCAACGCTGGCGCCGTTCAACTATCTGCAATTGCTCTATCTGGCGATTGCCAGCTGGCTGATCTTCAACCAGCCGCCCGACCGCTGGTTTTTCGTGGGCGCCGCCATCATCATCGGCAGCGGCCTCTATATCTGGTTGCGCGAGCGGCACCTGCATCGCTGCACCACCTCGGTGGATGAACTCCCCGACCGCTGAGCGCCCCGCTCACGCGAACCACATCAGTTGGCACAAAAGAAAAGGGCGGACGCCAATCATGGCATCCGCCCCATCAGCCAACCCGACGGCTGGCGTTATTCGGTGATGTTGAAGTCGGTCAGTTCGCAGACATTGTTATCAGGCGAGATGACTTCGGTGCCGTCGTCAAACACGGCCTTGAAGTCAAACTTGCAATAGCCCGAACCGTCATCGATGTTGATCGTTGCGGTCTCGCCAGCGCCAACCACCTGTTCGCCCAGGATGTCTTCCTGCCAGTCACCGGTGCCGGTGTTGGAGGCGTAGAACTCGGTCATGACCGAGCCAGTCAGGTTGTTGACACTGACCGTGCGGTCCAGTGCCGACGCAGCGCCGACCATTGATACCAAGGCAAGTGCCGAAAGAGTAACGACGCCCAAGAAATTCGACTTCATAGTTTCCTCGCTTCACTGCCATGCGGCAGGCGGGATTAGCGATATCGGGTTCCTTGACGCGATTCGAGCAAATTGCGTCAGAACATCAGCTCAATTTGCGCTTTTCATGCAGATGGTTAGCGGCAGGAACGCGGCCAGCCCACGCGCCGGCCCCAGGCGCGGTTAGTTCGGCGACAACCGGCCTCTCCAGCGCGCCACATAGGCACTGAACCCGGGGTGCTGCAGCGCCGCTATGGCTGTGCCACCCGCCGCACCCGCCGCGCCGCCAAACAGCATGCTGGCC
Source organism: Alphaproteobacteria bacterium (assembly GCA_018820005.1). Lineage (GTDB taxonomy): Bacteria > Pseudomonadota > Alphaproteobacteria > Rhizobiales > Devosiaceae > Devosia. The sequence goes on from JAHJOS010000630.1 coordinate 12,394, forward strand.
CCCAGGCTGGTGCCGGTAGCATCGCCCGATGCGCTCACCGTCACGCCGGTGAGTTCAGCCAGCGCCGCGCCGAACAGGCCATTGCGCGCCAGCGGCCCCTCGATGATGATCTGCCGCCCCAGGCCACAGAGGTCCAGGCACGTCCGTGTCACCAGTGCGAGGTAAAGTGACACCGCGGCTGTCCGCTGCCCAGCGCTGAGTGTGGCCGGATCGACCGTCCAGCGGCCGACTGCCTCGGGGTAGGGCCCCACGCCAGGGGTAAAGCTGGGCAGCGCCTGGATATCGCTTGATATCACCGCATCGATATCGGCATCGCTCGGAACCACCGCGCCCGGCGCCAGCATGTCGAACTCGCGCCCGGCCATGAAGCGCGCCGTCGGCACCGCCCGCCCGTGCGCATCCACATTGGCGAGGCTATCGCGCGTGGCGTCGAGCTGCCCGGTATCGCCGCCCACCGTCATGGCAATGGCCCAGGTCCCGGTCGACAGGATCGTGAAGGGCTCTTCATGCGTGCCCAGATGCGGCAGCAGCGACGCATTGGAATCGTGAATGCCGCAAGTGACCGGCGTACCGGCTGCCAATCCGGTTGCCGCCGCCACCGCCGGGGTAATCGCGCCCAGCACCGACGCCGCTGGCCGCACCGGCGGAAACAGCCCGGTCCATCCCTCGGCAGCCACCAGGCTTGAGAACTGTCCCAGCGCCGGCGCCCACAGATCGGTATGGCAGCCCAGCGAGGTCACTTCGCTCGCCTGCACACCGGTCAGCCGCCAGGCCCAATACTGCGGATAAGTCAGGATCGCGGTGACCGTCGCAAACAGCGCTGGCTGCGTCCGGCTCTGCCAGAAGATCTGCGCGCCCAGGTTCAGTCCATTGGGCAGGCGCGGCGACAGGCTCTCGGCAAATTCGGGCCGGACCCGCCCATAGGCTTCGGCCGTATCTTCCGGCCCGGCAAATTCATAGTCCAGCACCGGCATGGCGAGCCCATCGTCGGCCATCAGCGCCGCTGTCGCCCCATGGGTGGTGATCGAAATGCCATCTACCCCATGCGCCTCTTGCAGCGTGCGCAGGCTCTGGGTGATGAAATCCCATAGCCTCTCCACATCGGCATGGGGGTAGGGCCCGTCCTGCCGCACGCTATTGGGCGTGCTGTGCGCGGCAATCTGCTGGCGCGAAACGGCATCGATCAACACCACTTTGGCATTGGTCTTGCCGATGTCGATCACGGCGATGGAACGGGGCTGGGACATGCTCACCACGGCTCGATTGGACTGTGCCTGCCGCCATAGCGGATATCGTTCTACAGCGCCATCACTAACATGTTAGCGTCCCATGCAAATGCGCCCTGCGCCAGCCGGCTGGCCAATCTGCCCAATTTGCGCTATTTGGCGCCGCCATGATCCCTGCTGCCAGCACACTCGCCCGCGCCCGCCGCTTCTCGGTGGCCCCCATGATGGAATGGACCGACCGCCACTGTCGGTTCCTCCATCGTCTGCTGACGCGCGAAAGCCTGTTGTTCACCGAGATGGTCACCAGCGCCGCCATTGTGCATGGCGATGCCGAGCGGCACCTGCGCTTCAACCCGGTCGAACAGCCCGTGGCCCTGCAACTGGGTGGCTCCGATCCCATTGAGCTGGCGGCCGCAACGCGTCTAGCCCATGCCGCCGGCTATGCCGAGATCAACCTCAACGTGGGATGCCCGTCCGATCGCGTGCAGTCCGGTCGCTTCGGCGCCTGCCTGATGGCCGAGCCCGAACTGGTGGCCGATTGCGTCCGCGCCATGCGCGACGCCACCGATCGCCCTGTCACTGTCAAATGCCGCATCGGTATCGATGACCAGGACACCGAACAAAGCCTCGATCGCTTTGCCGATGCCATGGTCGCCGCCGGCGTCGACGCGCTCTATGTCCATGCCCGCAAGGCCTGGCTCAAGGGCCTCAGCCCCAAGGAAAACCGGACCATCCCGCCGCTCGTTTATGCTCGGGTGCATCGCCTGCGCGCGCGGCTTTCGCCGCTGCAGGTGCTGATCAATGGCGGCATTGAAACGCTTGAGGCTGCCGAGGCCCAGTTCGCCCATACCGATGGCGTCATGCTGGGCCGCGCCGCCTATCACAATCCCATGCTGCTGGCCGACGTCGACCGTCGCTTTTTTGGCGCCGGTACCGCTCCCATGAGCCTTGATGCCATCATGCACGCCATGGCCGACTATGCCGACGCCGAACTGGCCAATGGCACGCGCATCAACAATATTGCCCGCCATATGCTGGGCCTCGCCAATGGCCTGCCCGGCGCTCGCCAGTTCCGCCAGATCCTGAGTGTGGAGGCCTGCCGTCCCGGCGCCGATTCCAGCGTCATGCTGCAGGCACTTGAGGCGGTCAATCGCCCCCGGCTCGCCGCTGCCTGCTAGCCGCGACTGGCCCAATAGTCAGCCTGCAGCGCCGTCGCTTCGGCTTCCAGCAGCGGTCCAACCACTTCGGTGGGGCGCTGGCCGGCGGCGAACACCACCGTACAGGGCAGGTCCAGCGTCGGGTTCTCCGCATTATTGCCCGTCATCGCCTTGAGGCCGCGCTCGGTCTGCCCGAACACCACCCGGCCGATGCCGGCCCAATAGATCGCCCCCGCGCACATGGCGCAGGGCTCGGCCGAACTATAAAGCGTCGCCTGCGCCAGTACCTCTAGGCTGAACGCCTTGCCGGCGCGCGTCGCCAGCAGCTTTTCGGCATGCGCAGTCCGGTCATGCCCCTCGGCGGAAAAGCCATTGCCCTGTTCCATCAGGATCGCCCCGTCCTTGTCCGCCAGAATGGCGCCAAACGGATGGTCTCCCTGCGCCCGCGACTGCTGCGCCACCGCAAAGGCCCGCCGCAAAAGCTGTTCGTCGTCAGGGTGATTGGCCATGGCTTTTCTCCGAAAGGGGCACACTGATGCATAGGCTATCGCGTGTTCCCCATGCCGCAAAGCCGGATATCGCCCCCCGGCAGGCTTCGTATTACCCGGTGCATATTTCGCTTAACGCGCGTTTTGTTTCGTTTTTAGATCTGCTACTGACATGTCAGCGGTCAGAGCTGTCCGGCACCAAGCGCGGGGCCTGATCGAAGCCTTTTCGGGGAGCCGATTTCAAATGTTGAATAAATTCCGCCTGTTCCACCTGGGATGGGTCATCATACTTGTGGGCGCCTTGCTCGCCCATTTCATTCAAACCTCTGGCGGTATCGCCATCAAGGATGTGCGCTTTACCGGCACGAACGGTCAGACCCTCAGCGGCCTGCTTTATGTGCCCCCTGGCGTCACCAACGAGAACAAGGCCCCCGCCATTCTGGCGGTTCATGGCTATATCAATAGCCGCGAAACCCAGTCCGGCTTTGCCATCGAATATGCCCGCCGCGGCTATGTCGTGCTCGCACTCGACCAGTCCGGCCATGGCTATTCCGATGCGCCCGCCTTCGCCAATGGCTTTGGCGGCCCGGGTGGCCTGGCCTATCTGCGCGGCCTCGATATCGTCGACGTCGACAACATCGGTCTTGAAGGCCACTCCATGGGTGGCTGGACCATTCTGGCCGCTGCCAGTGCCATGCCCGATGGCTACAAGGCCATGGTACTGGAAGGCTCCAGCACTGGTGCCCCCTTCGCCGCTGATGGCACCAACAGCTGGCCGCGCAATCTGGCTGTGGTCTTCTCCAAATATGACGAGTTTTCGCAGCTGATGTGGTCGGTCGACCGCGCCCAGGATGCGCCTTCCAGCCCCAAGCTGCAGGCCGTGTTCGGCACCACCGACACCATCGTCCCCGGCCAGCTTTATGGCGATATCGCGTCGGGCACGGCGCGTATGCTGCAGCAGCCCAACACCACCCATCCGGGCGACCATCTCTCACCCGAGGCCATCGGTTACTCCATCGACTGGTTCGCCCAGACGCTCGATGGCGCGCAGCCCATCCCGTCCAGCGAGCAGATCTGGCTCTGGAAGGAAATCGGCACGCTGATCGCTCTGGTCGGCTTTGTTGTCGTGTTGCTGGGCAGTTTCGACATGCTGCTGGCGGCGCCTGCCTTCGCCGGCCTGCGCCAGACGCCTGCCGCAACGGCCCATGTCCGTCGCACGGCCAAATGGTGGCTCGCCTTTGCCCTCAGCGCCGTCATTCCGGTGCTGACCTATTATCTGTTCTTCGCCTGGGGTGCCCAACTGCTGCCGGCCTCGGCCTGGTTGCCGCAGACCATCACCAGCCAGATCGCCTTCTGGGCCGTGCTCAATGGCGTCATCGTCTTCGCCATCGGCCTGGTGCTGCGCGGCGACAAGGTCAGCGGGCGTGGCAACATCTGGTCTGCGCTGTTGATTGCGTTGGCCACCGTTGGCATCGGCTATCTCTTCGTGATTGCCGCCGATTTCCTGTTCAAGATCGATTTCCGCTTCTGGGTCGTGGCCCTCAAGCCCATGAGCCTTGTCCAGGCCAAGATCGCGCTGGTCTATCTCGTGCCGTTCACCGTGTTCTTCGTGCTGGCCTTGCGTGGCCTGCACACGGGCCTGTCGGTGGCCGGTGATAGTCGTCTGGTGCAATATGCCAGCAATATCGGCGCGCTGGCGCTAGGCTTCCTTGGCTTTCTGGTCGTCCAATACGGCAGCCTGCTGTTCTCGGGTCGCCTGTTCAGCATCAATGAGCCGCTCAACACCGTGATTGCCATCCAGTTCCTGCCCCTGATGGCCATCATCGCCGTGATCTCCACCTTCACCTGGCGCCGGACCGGCAGCTATCTGCCCGGCGCCTTCATCAACGCCCTGTTTGTCACCTGGTATATCGTGGCTGGTCAGGCCACCCAGTTCCCCGTCAGCTGATCGGGCACAAACATCGCAAACGCAGAACGGCCGGTGTTCGCACCGGCCGTTTTGCTTTGCTCAGTCCACCAGTTCCAGCGCATTCTGCGACACGCTGTAGCGTTTGAGTGTTTCGAGGAACGTCAGTCCCAAAAGGCTGGTTTCCAGCGCGCCTTTCTCGGCCACGAAGGCCCCGATCTGTTCCCGCACGATGCCGCCCACCACCAGGCGGTCGATCCTGATCCGCGCTGCACGGCCCGTGCCATTGGCGGTGGAGACAGGAATGGTGAAATTGAGCGCCTTGGTGTCGATCCCGGCTGCTTCTGCGTCGGCAACGCTGAGCACCACGGCGCTGGCGCCCGTGTCAAAGATCATCGGCGTGGTATGGCCATTGATGGTGGCGTTGACCTGGAAATGGCCGCTGATGCCGCGCCGGAAGGTCGCTGTCTGCTGCTTGGCATCCACCAGCGCCACGCCCGGCTGCAATTCGCCCATCACCCGCCCGGCAACCCCTATGATTTCGTCGCGATAGGCATAGGTCAGGCCTGCCACGCCAAAGATGCCCACCCACAGCACCACGCCGGTCAGCAATTCCCTGAGCTTGCGCGGACGGTTGAATAGACCGCCGGCAAACACGATCAGCAGCACCAGCATGGGAATCAACTGTGCCGTCTGCATCTGCGTCAGGCCAAAGACGCTGCCGGCGTCGGCACTGATCAGCAGGGCAAGGCCACCAGCAACAAGAAGCGCAATGCCGATGAAGATCATGGTGTCGCGCTTTCGCTGGCTGTGGCTCTCATCGCCTAGATAAAGGCATGCCGGGCGGCAATTTCAAGGCGGTCAAATCAGCGCAAAGGGTAACAGCGCCGTCAACACGGCGATCTCCGTCAATGCCCCCAGCGCCCCCATCAGGTCGCCCGTCTGTCCGCCCACCAGATGTTTACACAGCGCCGTCCAGCCCAGCACCATCACAATGGCGGCCACCAGGGCCACGCCAAGCGCCACCAGGCTGGTTGCCGGTCCGCCCAGCACGAACAACAGCACCACCGCGAACGCAGCGCCCACGCCAAAGCTCGTCGGCGTGACGCGACCCGCCGCCGCCGACACGCCGTCCGCCCGTGCTGCCGGCAACGTCACCGCCATCCACATCGCGCCAGACCGGCCCATCACACTGGCCGCCAGCCAGACCGCCCCGGCCGCCAGTGGGTTGATGGCCGCCACCGCACCCAGCCCGCTCACCCGCAGCAGCAGCAGCAGGCACAGCGCGGCAACGCCATAGGTGCCGTGCCGGCTGTCCTTCATGATCTCGAGCCGGCGGGCCACACTGTGCCCGCCAAACAACCCATCGGCGGCATCGGCCAGCGCATCCTCAGCCATGGCGCCAGTGGCGATCACGGCAGCCGCCACGCCCAGCGCCGCAGCAAAATAGGGCGGCAATCCAGCCAGCGTGCCCAGCACCAGCAACAGGGCAGGGCCCACACCAATTGCGATGCTGGCCAGCGGCAAGGCCATGGCGATACGGTTCAGTTCGGGTATCTGGTGCGGCGAACCGCCCGTCGGCAGCCGCGAAAACAGCCGCAGCGCCATGATGAAATCATCCTTGAGCCCCAGTCCCGCAGGCGCAGTGGTGCGGCGGCTGGCCTCGAGCGTTTCGGCAGCAATGGTGTCGTCAGCCGGCTCTGGGGGATGCTCTTGGCTCAATTGCATTTGCCATCGTTCTCAGTAACAAGTCACCACCTTCCTACCACAGCAGACCGGACTCGCCATGCCTTCGCTGAACCCCGCCTACGCCGATGTTGTCGAGCTTTTGACCCTGCCGCCCAATGGCGATGAGTCGGCTGTCGCGGCCGTTCGGGCGCGTGATTCTCAGCTCACCAAGCCGCCCGGTTCGCTCGGCGCGCTCGAAGGTCTGGTCGAATTCCTCGCCCGCTGGCAGGGGCGTGCCCAGCCGCGGCTCGACAATCCCATGGTCACCATTTTCGCCGGCAATCACGGCGTGACCGATCAGGGCGTGTCGAGTTTCCCGCGCGAAGTCACCGCCCAGATGGTGGCCAATTTCACCAATGGTGGCGCGGCCATTTCCCAGATCTGTGCGCTGCATGAAATCAATCTGCGGGTGTTCGAACTGGCGCTCGAACTGCCCACCGGCGATATCACGCTGGAGCCCGCGCTTGACGACAAGATGTGTGCCGCCACCATCGCCTACGGCATGGAAGCCATCGCGGGTAAGCCCGATCTGATCTGCATCGGCGAAATGGGCATCGGCAATACCACGGTCGCTGCGGCCATCTATGCCGCGCTCTATGGTGGCACCGGCGCCGATTGGGTTGGTCGCGGTACCGGCGTTGATGATGCCGGTCTCGCCCGCAAGGCCAATGCCGTCGATCGTGCCCTTGCGCTGAACGCCGGCCAGCTCGATCACCCGCTGGCTGTGCTGGCCCGTGTGGGCGGCCGCGAGATCGCCGCCATGCTGGGCGCCATCATCGCCGCCCGCCACCAGAAAGTGCCCGTCATTGTCGATGGCTTCGTGGCCACCTCGGCCGCCGCCATTGCCCATGCGGTCAATCCCGCTGCAATCGATCACTGCCTGTTCGCCCATGTCTCGGCCGAATCCGGCCACGCCCGCGCCCTCTCGGCCATGGGGCAAAAGGGTCTGCTCGATCTGGGCATGCGTCTGGGGGAGGGGAGCGGTGCCGCATTGGCCGCCGTGCTGGTCAAGACCGCGCTGCACCTGCACAACAACATGGCCACCTTCGACGCCGCCGGCGTCAGCGGCAAGGAAGCCTGAGCGAGCTCACGGGATCTGGCGGCGGCCTCCATGGGGGCTCCGCTGGCCGATCAGCCGGCCTGTGAATAGATCTCGAGGCGGTTCTTCTTTTCCACCACCGGCGCCAGCGCATCCATCACGCGGGCGCGTGGGAAGGTGGCGATCACTTCGGTACCGAAACGCAGTTTGCTGAACAGGTCGAACCGGCCCTGGTGCAGTTCCATGATCTTCTGCACGATCGGCAGGCCCAGGCCTGCGCCCTGTTCGGCGGTCTTCTGTGCCAGCGAACCCTGGCCGAACGAGCTCAGCACGGTTTCGATCTCGTCCTCGGGGATGCCCGGACCATTGTCCTTGACCGACACCATCTGCCCGCCGTCGCTGCTGCGCTGCACCACCAGGATCACCTTGCCGTTCTGCGGGGTGAACTTGATGGCATTGCTGAGGAGGTTCAGCACCACCTGGCGGATGGCTCGTTCGTCGCCCCATAGCTTGGGCAGATTATCGCCCAGGCTGAACACCAGATCGATGCCCTTCGATTTTGCGCGCAACTCCATCATGCGGCGGCAGTCGCTGGCGATATCGACCAGTGAGACCACTTCCTCGTTCAGATCATACTTGCCCGCCTCGATCCGGCTGAGGTCGAGCAGTTCATTGATCAGGTTGAGCAGGTGCTGGCCGCTGGAATGAATGTCGCCGGCATATTCCTTGTACTGGGGCACCTGATGGGGCCCCAGCAGTTCGGAGTGCAGCACTTCGGAAAAGCCGATGATGGCGTTGAGCGGGGTGCGCAGCTCGTGGCTCATGGTGGCCAGAAACTGCGATTTGGCAATATTGGCCTGCTCGGCGTGCCGGCGGGCTTCATCAGACATCTGCCGGGCCTCTTCCAGCTCGCTGATCAGTGCATCCTTTTCGCCCTGATGGGTCAGGGTCTCCACTTCGGCTGCGTGCAGCTGCCGCGCCAGATAGACAAAGAAAATCTCGCCGCAGAGGGCAACCCCGCCCAGTGTGTAGCTCAGCGTGCCCCCCACCATCAGCAGATTGGCCGACACCGTCAGTGTCACCGGCAGGGTGCTCATCAGCGTCGCTGGCGGCAGTGTGCGGGTGGTCAGGGCATTAGCGGCTACAGCGACCAGCACCATGGCGAACATCACCGGCGCAAGGCTATGCTGGTCGGCCACCAGCGTGAACAGCGCCAGCAGCGACCACGCCAGTCCCAGGATCAGCTCCCCGGCAACAAAAGTTGCCGTCCAGTCGCCCGCGTTGAACTTGGCCGGATCGCTTTTGCGAAAGCGCTGCGCCATCAGCACCACGATCAGCAGCGACAGCACCACCGATCCGGCCCACAATGCGGTAAACAGCGGGGGCACCCACAGCGTGGCCACGATTGCCAGAATGCCCACGATCGCGGCCATCGGCAGTGCGCTGGCCACGCGGGATTGGGCGTAGTCATCCATCAGTTCATAGTCGAACGATGCGCGCGTACCCGAGCTTGAAGTGAGGCGTTGACGCGCATCGAGCACAGTCTTCTGCGCTGCGCGTTTTCCGTCACGTCCCATTTGCGAACGGACGTCGTCTGTGACAGCCGGATGGGACGTCATGGTACTCGTTACTAACAAATGCGAACAAAACAGCCATTCGCTACGCTTGATAGGCAAACCTTAGCGGTGCGTAGTTAACGGGCGGTGAAATCCGGGGGCAGGTTATGCGACGATCTTCCTTCAATTTCGGAGGCTTCTGGCCATCGGTGCCCCTGCCGATCCTGCTGCTGGCTCTCGGCATTGTTATTGCCGTCGCCATAGCGCTCTGGCTCCGCCCGCCGGCGCCGCCCCTTGTCGGAATGGGCCGCGCCAGCGATGGCGACAGTTTCGTGCTGGGCACCGAACGCGTGCGCCTGGCGGGTCTTGATGCGCCTGAACTCGACCAGACCTGCCTGAGCGACACGGGCGCCGTCTGGGCCTGCGGTCACGCCGCGCGCGATGGCCTGGCGGCCCTGTTGGCAGCCGGCCCTGTCCATTGCCTGCCCGGCCGGCGCGACCATTACGGACGCCTTCTGGCCACCTGCAGCAGCGACGGCCATGATCTGGGCGCCCAGCTTGTGCGCCAGGGCTTCGCTCTGTCGGCGGGGGACTATTGGAGTGAGCACCTTGCCGCCCGCGCAGCGGTGCGCGGCATCTGGGCGGGCAGCTTTGACCTGCCCGCCCATTGGCGCAGCCGCCACCCGCGCTAGGCGTATTTGTCCCGGGCCCAGCCGGTGTGTTTTGGCTGCACTCCGCAATAATATTGCTAGCGGGCGGCGATTGTGGCACTTACTACGCCAATTCGGCGCCAAATAGGTGCAATTTTAGAAATCTGATCTCGCGGGGGCGAAGTGGCTTTGGACAAGATTGACCGGAAAATTCTGACGCTCCTGCAAAAGGATGCGACCATGCCGGTGGCCGAAATCGGCCGCAAGGTCGGGCTCTCCACCACACCCTGCTGGCGCCGCATACAGAAGATGGAAGAAGATGGCGTCATCCAGCGCCGCGTCGCTGTGCTCGATCCGGCCAAGGTCAATGTCGGCGTCACCGTCTTTGTTTCGGTCAAGACAAATGAGCACAACGATACCTGGATGCGCAAATTCGCCGGGGTGATCGACGAATTCCCCGAGGTGGTCGAATTCTACCGCATGAGCGGCGAGGTTGATTATCTGATGCGCGTGGTGGTGCCCGATATCGGCGCCTATGATAGCTTCTATAAAAAGCTGATCAGCAAGATCAATCTCACCGACGTCAGTTCCGCCTTCGCCATGGGCCAGATCAAATACACCACGGCGCTGCCGCTCGATTTCGCCATCGTGGTCGATGACGACAAATGAGCCTGGTCGGATTTGAACATATCGGCATGACCTCGGGCGATCTGGATCGCACCATTGCCTTCTACTGCGATTTTATGGGCCTGCGCCTTGCCCTGCGCAAACCCAATGTCATATTCCTTGATGCAGGCGGTGGCATGCTGGAAATTTTTGGCCCTGCCGAGGGTGCAACGCCGTCGCGCGATGTGCCGCCAGGCGAGGCCGGCATGCGCCACCTGACCCTGGCCTATAGCGACGTCGACGCCATGATCGAAAAACTCGAGGCCGCCGGCGTGCCCATTCTCGAGCGCCCCCGCAACGCCCACAACACCGAAATGGTCCGCCGCGTCGCCTTCGTGCGCGATCCCGATGGCATCATGGTCGAACTGGTTGAACGCGCGGCGGGTCGTTAGACGGGGATAGGGCGTTTGCCGTCAATATCGGCAATGTCATACTCCAGAGCCAGCGCGGCTGCCACCTGCACGCTGCCTGACTTCTCCATGAGGCGTTGGTCCCGCCAGAGCCCTGCGATCACCAGGCCTATGAACTGCGGCGATTCCGAATTGCTGAGGTCGAAGAACTGCGCGGACCGCATTACGGCCTCCGTTCGCACCAGACCTGGGTACAGCGCCACCGCTGCGACGCCATGCGGCCGCAATTCATGGGCAAAGTCGAATACCATCTTGTCCGCGCCGGCCTTTGCGATGCCATAGATGGCATTGCCGTCGTGCCGTTGCGCTGCCCAGTACGAGATATTGACGATCAGTCCGGCGCGCCGCGCCACCATAGCGCCCGCTACCGCGCGAGAGGCAACAAAGGCGCCTCGAAGCGCGGTGCCGATCATCGCGTCCCAGCGCCACATCGGTTGTTCCCAGAATGGCTTCACCCAGGTGAAGTCACCCGCTTCCTCCATGCGCTCATAGCCGGGCCACGCATTGTTGACCAAAATATCGATCCGACCATGCCGAGCAAGGATGTCACGCACGACACCCTCGGTCTGCCCATCGTCGCCATGGTCGCATACATGGGCAATGAGTTCGCCGGACAGCTCTGCCGCTTCGGCCTCCAGCGCATCTAGCGACCCCACCAGCTGCGGGTGTGCACTTGCTTGCGCATCGGTCCTTGTCCGCGCGGTCACATGCACTGTGGCGCCCTGTTCCAGCAGCGCCAGGGCAATCCCGCGCCCAATGCCTCGGCTGGCGCCCGTCACCAGTACTACTACGTCACGCATCACCGCCTCCAGGCGTTGCCAGGTCAGTATGTCCAACACCCAATCGGCCGGGCGGGTCAGATTAGCAAGGGTCCGACGGCGATTGTGTCAAGGCTCGCGGCCGCGGCGGCCAGCAGCGAGTGCAGATCCTTCCGCTCGCCATCTTTGGTGATCACTATCATGCGTTGCACGCTGTGGCCGTTGTAGAGGCTGACCATGAAGTCAGCCACATCCAGCTCGCCATATCGGTCAACCGGCACTGCCACGGCCTCGGTGAGCAGGGTGACATCACCTTTTTGACCACACAGCGCCATGATGCTCCCTAGCGCCGGGAATGACACCGCCACGCGTGATCGATGCTCCAGCACATCGTCGCCACCCCTGGCGCCTGCGGCAAACAGCCTGTCGACATAGGCGTCAATCAGCATGGCCGCCAGCAAGGCTTTGCGCCGAGACAGCGGCGCTGCCTGCGCCGCCGCCAGTTCTGCCGCCAGATAGGCGCGGTGATCGGCCAGTTCAGCCAAGATGCTTGCGGAAGAAGTCGAGCGTACGGGCCGAGGCCTTGGTGCAGGCCTCGATGTTGAAATTGGCTGGCCGTTCCCTGTTGCAGAAGCCATGGCCGGCTGCATACACATGGATTGGCACATCCGGGTGACGCGCCTTGAGCGCCTCGATCTGTTCCAGCGGAATACCGCTATCCTGGTCGCCGAAGTGCATCTCGAGCGGAATGGTCGGCGCCAGATCGATGTAATTGGGCACGCCGCCGCCATAGTAGCCCGATGCCGCCCTCAGACCCATGCTGGCGTGGGCCGCCCGCCAGGAGATCGCGCCGCCAAAGCAATAGCCGGTAATGCCCACCTTGCCGCCTTCTGCAGCCGCGTCGACCGCAGCTGCAACGTCGAGCAGGGCAGACTTGCCATCGAATTTCTTGAGCAATTCCCCGATCACCACGAACTGCTCTGGCGTGTAGTTGTCGCTTTCATAGCCAAATTCGACACGATCAAACATCGCTGGTGCCACCGCGAGGAAGCCGTGCTGGGCATAGCGGTCCACCACGCTGCGGATCCAGGTGTTCAGGCCCCAGACTTCCTGGATCACCACCACGCCACCGCGCGGCTTGCCCTCGGGAACGGCACGATAGGCATTCAGGGTAAAGCCATCGCTGGCTTTGAGTGTAATGCGGTCGCCCATGTTCATCTCCATTGGGTGGTTGTGTTTGGGTCGGTTCGGGTATCGCTTGGCGCAGCGGGGCAGCCTCAGCCGCCCGTCACGCTCATGTGCCGGGCCACGGCAGGCGCTGGCCGGTTGCGGTCGAGCACAAAATCATGGCCCTTGGGCTTGAGCAGCATGGCCTGGTCGAGGGCCGCGTCCAGCGCGGCAGCGCCGCCGTCGCGCAGTGCATCGCGCAGATTGACCTGGTCGTCCTGCCCCAGGCACATGAACAATTGGCCGGTCGCCGTCAGGCGCACGCGGTTACAGCTTTCGCAGAAATTGTGGCTCATTGGCGTAATGAAGCCGAGCACTCCGTCGGTTTCGGCCACATGCACATAGCGGGCCGGGCCGCCGGTGCGCTTGTCGATCTTGGTCAGGCTATAGCGCTGCGCCAATTGGTCATGCAGCACCCGCAGCGGCAGATAGCTCGCAACGCGGTCGAGCCCGACTTCGCCCAGCGGCATGCCTTCGATCAGTGTCAGCCCCATGCCGCGACCATGCGCCCAGGCCATCATGGGTTCGATCTCGTCGGCATTGACGTCGGCCATTGCCACCATGTTGATCTTGACAGCAAGACCTGCCGCCTGGGCCGCATCGATCCCGTCCAGCACATCGCCCAGGCGACCGCGTCGGGTGATGGCGGCAAAGCGCGCGCTGTCCAGCGTATCGAGCGACACATTGATCCGTTTGACGCCTGCAGCCGCCAGCCCGGCGGCATGCTTGGTCAGCTGGCTGCCGTTGGTTGTGATCGTCAGCTCATCGAGGCCCTTGCCGATCCTGGCGCCCAGCGTGCCCACCAGGTCCATGATATCGCGCCGCACCAGCGGCTCGCCGCCGGTCAACCTGATGCGCGTCGTGCCCCGGTCGATGAAAGCCGTGGCAATGGTCTCGATTTCCTCAAAGCTGAGCACTTCCTTTTTGGGCAGGAAGGTCATGTCCTCGGCCATGCAATAGACGCAGCGGAAATCGCAGCGATCGGTCACCGAGATACGCAGATAGGAAATATGCCGCCCATAGCGGTCGACAAGCGGACGGGCAGGGGGAGCAGAAACGGTCATGGCGACAAATCTAGTCCGCGGGTCGGCATTTTCAAAGCCAAATGCCAATAAAAAAGGGCCGCCTTGCGGCAGCCCTTCCCGATAATGTCAAATCAGCAGGGCCATGGGCCTCTGGCGATCCGATCGTCAGTGATTGACCACGATGGTGGCGCCAACGTTGACGCGCTCATAAAGGTCGGCCACGTCATCATTGGTCAGGCGGATGCAGCCCGAGGAAACGGCCTGGCCGATCGAGGACGGATCGGAGGTGCCGTGGACGCGATAGAGCGTGGAGCCGATATACATGGCTCGGGCGCCCAGTGGGTTGTTCGGGCCACCCGGCATATAGGCCGGCAGATCCGGCACGCGCTTGCGCATCTGCGCCGGCGGCGTCCAGCCGGGCCACTCGGCCTTGCGGGTAATGCGGTTCGTGCCGCTCCAGGTGAAGCCTTCGCGGCCAACGCCGATGCCGTACTTCATGGCCTTGCCATCGTCGAGCACCAGATAAAGCCGGCGTTCGCCGGTCTCGATAACAATGCTGCCCGGCTTGAGTGTGGTTTCATAGGAAACCACTTCCTTCTTGATGACGCTGTGGCGGGTGTTGACGCGGGTCGCCAGCACCGACTCGTCTACCCAGCTTGCGGTATCCGAGTCATATACACGGGCAGCCAAGGTCGGCGCTGCCGCAGCGGCCGATAGCAGTAGAGATAGTCCGACAACCATCACTGACTTGAATTTGAGCATTTGAGCGACTTGGCCTCTGCAGGGAATACGAGCGTTTGATTCGCGCGCGGAACAATAAAAATTGCTTACGCGCTTTAAACTATAGCGAAAAGAGGGCGCCGCCCCGTTTCAGCCATAGTTTGTTCACCATGGGCACAGAGTGTTGCTAGCTGGTTACAATACCCGTTCACCAATACGTGAACGGCGAGGGGGCGGCGCATTGACACAGCCCGGTTTGCGCGGCAAGTGCAGTCACTCATTGCAGAGGGAAGCTGGCAGATGAACGATCAACTCAAGCGGCAGGCCGCAGCGATGGCGTTGAGTCAGATCCAGCCCGGCATGCGTCTTGGCCTGGGCACCGGTTCAACTGCGCGCCATTTCGTGGACCTGCTGGGCGAAAAAGTCGCCCAGGGTTTTGATTGCCTGTGCGTACCGACTTCGGAAGCGACGGCTGAACAGGCCCGCTCGCTCAATATTCCGCTGTCTGACCTCGATACGCTCGACCGGCTCGACATGACCATCGATGGTGCCGACGAGATCGATCCCGCGCTCAACCTCATCAAGGGCGCCGGCGGCGCCCTGCTGCGCGAAAAGATCGTTGCGGCATCTTCCGACGCCATGATCGTGATCGCTGACGGCTCCAAGCTGGTCCAGACGCTGGGACGCTTCCCGCTCCCTGTCGAAGTCAATATCTTCGGCCTGGGCGCCACGCAGCGGTCTATTGCCGATGTCATGGCGGCCCATGGGGCAACTGGCGAACTGCGCCTGCGCGTCACCAGCGATGGCCAGACCTACCGCACCGACGGCGGGCACCTGATCCTTGATGCTTTTTTTGGCCGCATTTCGCAGCCAGAAGCGCTGTCGCGCGATCTGCTCGATATTGCCGGCGTGGTGCAGCACGGGCTGTTCCTGAAAATGTGCAAGATGGCTTATGTGGCGACCGCCGATGGCGTAATAACGCTGCCAGCGGCGACGAACTGATTATGTGTGACAATATGGGTGGATCAAAGATGACCAATGCAATGATGCGTTTCAAGGCGCTGGTGGCAGTGGCGCTCAGCGCCGGCACATTGGCCTTTGCGGCCCCTGCCATGGCCCAGGAACTGGCGCCCGAGCAGCTGGCGCTTGCCCGTCAGTATATCGATCTGACCGACCGCGCCTCGGTGTTCGAAATCACCATGGTCGAAATCGGCATCGGCACCATGCGCCAGATCGTGCAGCAGAACCCGGAGCTGACCGACAAGACCAACGTCGCCGTTGGCAAGATTCTTGAAGAATACCGTGACCGCAAGGGCGATCTGCTCGACCAGTTCGCCCGTGTCTATGCCGCCCGCTTCACCGCGACCGAGCTGCAGGAAATCGTTGCCTTCTACAGCACCGATACCGGCAAGAAGCTGGCCCAGGCCAATACCGAAGTGAACGCGGACCTTCAGTCCGTGCTGCAGGTCTTTACCAACAACGTGCGCCAGGAATTCTTCGCCAAGGTGCGCGCCGAGCTGCGCGCCCAGGGCGTCGAACTCTAGCCTGGCCGCCCAATCAATGATGCAAAGCCCCGCCTTGTGCGGGGTTTTCTTTTGCCCCGTCTCCACCTATATCCATCGGTGAATGCCGATGTAGCCTGGCATGTGGAGCCTCCGATGAGCACGACCTACGACCTTGTAGTTATTGGCGCTGGTTCAGGGGGCGTCCGCGCTGCCCGCATGGCCGCCACCTATGGCGCGCGCGTCGCCATCATCGAGGAATTCCGGGTCGGCGGCACCTGCGTCATTCGCGGCTGCGTGCCCAAAAAGCTCTATGTCTATGCCAGCCGCTTCCGCGATCAGTTCGACGTGGCCTCAAGCTTCGGCTGGACCGTGGACGCCAGCTTCGACTGGCGCACCCTGGTCGACAACAAGGACAAGGAAATCACCCGGCTCGAGAACGCCTATGTGGCCAATCTCGAAAAGCCCGGCGTCGAGATCATCCGCGACCGCGCCGTCGTCACCGGCCCCAATGGCGTCCATCTGGTGGGGCAGGGGCGTGACCTCACCGCAAAATACATTCTGGTCGCCACCGGCGGCGCCCCGAACCTGCCTGACATTGTCGGCGCCGAGCTGGCGATCACCTCCAACGAGGCCTTCGACCTGCCAAGCCTGCCCCACTCCATCCTGATCGCCGGCGGCGGCTATATCGCGGTGGAATTTGCCACCATCTTTGCCGGCCTGGGCGTGCACACCACGCTGATCTATCGCGGCGACTGCATCCTGCGCGGCTTCGATGAAGATCTGCGGCGGGGCGTCGAGGCGGGCCTCACCGACCGCGGCATCAAGCTGATCTACCAGACCACCATCGATTCCATGGCCCGCGCTGGCGAAGATGTCTCCGTCACCTTCAGCGATGGCGTCACTGCGCCCTATGGCGCCGTCATGTTCGCCATTGGCCGCAATCCCAATACAAAGGGCCTCGGGCTTGAGGAGGCGGGCGTGCGCCTGCACGCCGATGGCGCCGTCGCCGTCGATGCCTGGTCGCAATCGTCGGTTCCCTCCATCTATGCGGTGGGCGATGTCACCGGCCGCGCCGCCCTGACCCCCGTTGCCATCCGCGAAGGCTGGTATTTCGCCGAGACGGTGTTCAACAACAACAAGCTCGCCGTTGATCATTCCCAGATCCCCACCGCGGTCTTTTCCGAACCCGAACTGGGCGTCATCGGCCTCACCGA
>JAHJOS010000081.1 GCA_018820005.1 Alphaproteobacteria bacterium
CGGCCTGCATCTGCTCGAGATTGGCGAGATCGAGCAGGGTCAGCAATATCTTAGCGTAGCCGACGCTATCGCCAGCACCGCTGGCTAAGGCTCAGCGCCTGCGCTCGTAGCGATACTCGTCCGATGGCGCACCACCAAAGAAATCCGCATTCTCGATCAGCGCAACGCGAGCAAAGCCCAGAGCTTCCAGCAGTTTCGCGGAGGCTTCATTCCGCGTATCGAGCGACGCACCAATCACCTGTGTGTCCGTGTCGGCCCACAGCGCTGCAGTCACGGCCTCCCCTGCCGCGCGCGCCAGCCCCTGCCGCTGATCTCCCACGAACACGAAATAGGCGATGTCCACCCGGCCATCGGCCATGGCCGTCGCCTCGAACAACCCACAATAGTGGTCATCTCCCCGCAGCGCCCAGTTCAGCCAGACGGCGCTGCCATCCGCAGGGCCCCGCGATGATATCCACTCAAACCGCGCCTCAAGCCAGGCCAGGTTGCCTGGCGGCTCCTGCGGAATAAAGGCGTAAAGCGCCGGCGCGCTGAGCCCGTCGAACAGAGCCGAGGCATGCGCGGGCATCAGTGGCTCCAGCCGCAACCGCGGGGTAACCAGCACCGTCTCGGCCAGCACCCGCATGCGGCTGAGAAAATCCACTAGCGCTCCATCAGCGCCAGCCGCGCACTCAGCAACACGAACGCCCCCGCAAAGCTGCGCCGCATCCAAACCATTACGGCAGGGCGTGAGATCACCTGGCTGCGCATGGCGGCCGCAAACAGGCCATAGCCGGCAAACACCACAAAGCTCACCAGCATGAACACGCCGCTCAATTCCAGCATCTGCGACAGCGCGTGAGGCGCCTGTGCCGGCACGAACTGTGGCAGAAAGGCAAAAAAGAAGATCGACAGCTTGGGATTGAGAATATTGATCAGCACGGCCTCGACAATCACCTTGCCCACCGGCTTCTCGGCCACATCGGCCTCCACTGTCAGCGAACCGGTCTGCCGCAGCGTCGCCCAGGCCATATAGAGCAGATAGGCCACGCCCAGATATTTTATGATCTCGAACGCCAGCGCGCTGGTGTGCAGAATCGCCGCCAGCCCGGTGATCGCCGCCAGCATATGCGGCACGATCCCCAGCGTGCAGCCGAATGCCGCCCACACGCTCGCCTTGCCACCCCGCGCCACCCCAGCCGCAATGGTATAGAGCGCCCCTGTGCCCGGCGAGACCACCACCACCAGCGTGGTGATCAGGAATTCGATGCTCATGGCTTGCTCTCCAGCTCGGCAACACGCGCCGCAACGATCGCGGCAACAACATCCATAGCCATTGGCTTGGCATAGTCCAGCCGCACGGTATCTTTCTTGTCACGCCAGGGTCCAACCAGCGCCTCGAAACCAGCGTCCCCGCGATAGACTGGATAGAGCCCGATATGGTTCTTCCACGCCGCCGCATAGATCACCTGCCCCTGCGGCAGCAGCCACACAGGCATGCCATATTTGATGGCTTCCACCGCCCCCGGCGCCGCTTGACGGATCACCGCGCGCACGGCCTCGAACACCGACTGAACCCCATCAGGCAGCGCAGCGACATATCCGTCGACGCTCTTTCGTGTCGTGCTCATGCAGCGATCACCCCATGCGCAGATTTCAGCAGCGCTGCAGCCGCAAAACCCTCATAGTTGATCTGTACTAAGTCCACAGCCGTCCTCCCCACCCAAGGCCATCATGAAGCTCTTCAGTTGCGATCACTGTGGCAACACTGTCTATTTCGAAAACGCCATCTGCGAACGCTGCGGCCACGGCCTGGGCTATCGCTCAGACAAGAACGCCCTGATTTCGCTGACCAAGACCGATGGGGTGCTGTCCTCGCCCGCCTTCCCCAACGACACCTATGTCTTTTGCGCCAATGCCCGGCATGGCGCCTGCAACTGGCTGGTCCCCGCCACGCCCGGCGGCGACGTCTTTTGCGCCGCCTGCCGGCACAATGAAACCATACCGGCCATCGACAACCCGCTCAACCTGTCGCGCTGGCAGGTCATCGAGCGCGCCAAGAAGCGCCTGTTCTATTCCCTGCTCCGCCTCGACCTGCCGCTCGAGACGCGCAATGAGAATCTGGCCCATGGCCTCTCTTTCCGATTTCTCGCCGATGCTGCGCCCGGCTCCGGTCCGGTCATGACTGGCCACGACAATGGCATCATCACAATCGCCCTGGCTGAAGCTGACGACGCCGAGCGCGAGGCCCGCCGCGCCAGCATGGGTGAACCCTATCGCACGCTGCTGGGTCACTTCCGCCACGAGATCGGCCATCATTATTGGGACCTGCTGGTGGCCAATTCGCCCCAGCTGCAAACCTTCCGCACCCTGTTCGGCGATGAAACGGTCAACTATGCGCAGTCGCTGCAGACCTATTACGCCAATGGCGCGCCGACGGGCTGGCCGCAGACCAATATCAGCGCCTATTCGACCGCTCACCCCTGGGAAGACTTCGCGGAAACGTTCGCCCATTACCTGCACATCACCGATACGGTGGAAATGGCGGCCGCCTTCGGCATCCGCGCTCGCCCCAGCACCCAGGACGACAATCTCGCCGCCCGCATCGATTTCGACCCCTACACGGCCCCCGACGCCAAGAC
>JAHJOS010000631.1 GCA_018820005.1 Alphaproteobacteria bacterium
CCACTGCCGCCATGATCTGGGCGCGCTTGGCCTCGCGCCAGCGCGGAATACGCTGCCCCATGTGCAGCAGCCGGATTTCGAGGTCTTTTTCCGCATCGAGCTGCGCTGCGACCGACAAAGCGTCGTTGTTTGGCTGACCGTCGCCAAACTGCATCAGGACGCGGATGTTACCGCCATATCTCTTAGGGAATTCCGCCGCGACAACCTGGGCGCCCAGCGACTGCGCGATACGCAAGAACGATGTCAGGCTGTAGGTGCGGGGATGCTCATGGTAGAAAGTGTCGAACTGATAGCGATCCAGCACTGCGCCAAGATAGTGGTTCTCGATGACCAGCATCGTATTGGGCCCTGCCAGAGTGCGCAGGGCGGCCACGACGCTTGGAAGGTCCTCGATATGAGCGAACACATTGGTGAACGCAATGATATCGGGATGCCCGTGTGCTTCCGCCACTTTGGCGGCCAGCTCTGGCGTCAGATAGTCGCGGTAGACCTGATGGCCAGCCTGCAGGGCGTCGGCGGCGGCCCCCGTCGGCTCGATACCGACGGTCGTGGCGCCTTTTTCGGCAAAGATTGACAGCAGGCTGCCGTCATTGCAGCCGACGTCGAGGACGTTCAGTCCGCTCAGCGAACCAAGTTGCGCCTGGCAACGCTCAACCAGTTCGCGCATGCCGCTCAGCACATCGGCCGTGTGGCGCGCGCGATAATGGTAGGAATCCGGAAACAGGGTACGCTTAGGGATCTGGTAAACCTGATGCGCGGTCTTGCAGGTCGGGCAAAACGCAATCGAGATGGGATAGGAAGCCGGATAACGGGGGTCGTTCACCGCCACAAGGTCGTCGCACATGGGGTGCTCACCCAAGTCCAGCACCATTCGAAGATCGGTCTCGCCGCACACTTCGCATCCGGTGATTTGGTCCATTAGACATCTTTCATAAATGCGCTCATTGCTCGGGTCGTGCTATCGGAACGCTGCATGATTGGCAACCGAACAGGCAACAGCCGACCGTGCAACGACCCATCGATCTTTTTCCAATAGGCAGTCTGGCTGACGAGTCCGCGGAAGGATGCCATTCGGAGATATGCGTGCTGGCACTGCACATCGCTACGACGGGACAA
Source organism: Alphaproteobacteria bacterium (assembly GCA_018820005.1). Taxonomy (GTDB): domain Bacteria; phylum Pseudomonadota; class Alphaproteobacteria; order Rhizobiales; family Devosiaceae; genus Devosia. The sequence continues at coordinate 1,117 of JAHJOS010000631.1, forward strand.
ATTCTGTTAGCTGGCATGCGTGCGTTCGCTGCCCTTGGCGTTTTGATCAGTGCGTCCGCAATTCGTTCCCAAGGAGCAAATCACTGTATCTTTCGAGAGGGGGGAACGGCACTGGCTCTTTAGATAGTATCATTGCCCGAACAGAGTGATTGTGCCGAAGTTGAGAGAAGTGTATATTGCCAGATAGCCAACTCGGCTCGCTATTCATTGCCTGTCGCGCATTTAACAAGAAATCGTGCTCAGTCCAGTTCTCGATCAGAATGACATGGCGACGAGTGGAACGTAGAATATTACGAAGAGCGATGTCGAACCGACCGTTAGTCTCGGATATGTGCATGAGAACGGCTTGCGAGTACGTAAGGTCTACGGTGGGTAGGGTGGACTGTGAATCGGTCAAGTCGACTACCGACAAACTAGCCAATATGTCCGGATGGCGCTCTCGAAGAGTTTGCATTTGCCCCTCTGAGCGGTCGATCCCGTAAAGCTTGATCGCTCCATCGAGCTCTTGCATGTTTCGTAAATGATCGCCGCCTCCACAGCCAACCTCAAGCACACTCACGGGTTTAAGCCCCAGAATTAACTCGTAGAGATGCTGGTGATTGGGGTGCAAAGGCAGGGCGGTGGCGTTCTTTTGGCTTACGACGCCATCCTCATACGCAAAGTCCACTTTCCGTAACCGCAGCGTATGAATGCGCTCGATTCCCTTCAATTCCTCTCGATAGAGCTTGGGGTATCGCTTCCAATCAAAATCATCGTTCTGTTGAGAACGACTAGGGAAGAGTCGCATCAGTATCTGATGATATGCGTGCCCAAGCGTAACTTCGCCACGAGATACGGCGCGGATTATGCGGACCAAACCTGAAAGCATAGGGTGGTTTCCTCTAACAGTGCTTCTGCGAGCGGGCTAGACGCGCGAGTTAAGCTTTCCAGGCCACGAAGAGCATAATGGTACCACTCGGCCGTGAGGGCCGACGGCCCACAAAACGGCCTACCTTGTGAGCATCGAAGCCTGCATTGCTACTAAGTCCGACTGGACCATCTCACGGGCCAAATCTCGCACGCTGGTTTCGTGGCTCCAACCGAGTTTTTGCTTCGCTTTGCTTGGATCACCGAGGAGCAACTCGACTTCTGTCGGGCGGAAGTAGCGCGGATCGACCTCAACAAGGCATTTTCCGGTCACACGGTCGAATCCCTTCTCGTTAACGCCAGTGCCCTGCCAGGTAAGGTCAATCCCTACATCCTCAAAGGCCCACTGCACGAACTGCCGGACCTCAGTAGTTTCACCTGTCGCTAGCACAAAATCCTCTGGCTCGTCCTGCTGCAGCATCAACCACATACCCTGAACATATTCTTTCGCGTGTCCCCAGTCGCGCTTGGCATCGAGATTGCCGAGATAGAGCTTTTCTTGCTTGCCGAGATGAATGGCAGCCGCCGCTCGCGTGATCTTGCGAGTTACGAAGGTTTCTCCGCGCAGTGGACTCTCGTGATTGAACAGAATGCCGTTGCAGGCGTACATGCCATAGGCCTCGCGATAGTTCACCGTAATCCAGTAGGCGTAAAGCTTGGCTACGCCATAGGGTGAGCGAGGATAAAAGGGCGTCGTCTCCCGCTGTGGCACTTCCTGAACTAGGCCGTAGAGCTCCGACGTAGAGGCCTGATAAAAGCGGGTCTTCTTTTCGAGACCCAGGATACGGATGGCCTCCAGGAGGCGCAGGACACCGACGCCGTCGGCGTTCGCCGTATACTCTGGGGTTTCGAACGATACTTGGACATGGCTCTGCGCCGCCAGATTGTAAATCTCGTCCGGTTGCGTTTCCTGTACGATGCGGATCAGGTTTGTCGCATCCGTCATGTCGCCATAGTGCAGACGGAAGCTAGGGTGCTCGACATGCGGGTCCTGGTAAATGTGCTCTATTCGCCCGGTGTTGAACGAAGATGAGCGCCGCTTGAGGCCGTGGACGGTGTAGCCTTTTTCGAGCAGCAGCTGCGCCAAGTAAGCGCCGTCTTGGCCAGTTACGCCAGTGATGAGGGCTGTTTTTGCCAAAGTCGATCAACTCCGTATTGATCCCGCCAAGTTGCGGGTGGGTGTTAGCATGAAGTCCGCGATGGAGGGCACCCAAAATCTGATGGCCATATGTGCCCTCATTTGCAGGCGCGGTGGCGGGCTGCCGCCTTTCAATCGGCGTGCGACTTCGCCTTGGCGATGGCGCAAGGCCTGATTGCGCGATGCTGTTCTGCGCGTGGCCATGGATTGTCCCCTTGAGCGACAATGAGTAGCCCTTTCGAGCGACAGGCGAACCAATTTGCCGTCCGGAGGGCCACTCGACAGCGAGTTTTGTCACTCCGAACCAAAAATCCATTGTCGGTCGTTGGCACAGGAGGGTACACGGAGGCGGCTCAGACTTATCTGGGTTGAGGCGGTACGCTAGGGAACAGCATCAGCAATGATTTCAACAGTCGTGAATGGTGCGCGTCGAGTACTAGTTGCTGTCCTTTTGACGGCTACGTTTGTAACGATCTGCTTCCTTGGACCGCTTGGCGTCTACCTGGCCTTGGTCGCGGCATTGGCAAGTGTGGTGATCACCTTCGATGGACCTTCGTTGAGGAGCGCCATGAGCGACTGGGGCGTCCGAGGTTTCGTTCTCGCCTTTTTCGTCATTTGGGCATCCTTTCTGCCATCGGCAAAGACCAGCGATGACGTAATGGCTTTTGTCGACTTTCTAGCTTTGCCAGTCATACTGCCTGCCGTCGCTCTTTTGTCTCGGTTTGGAGCGGGTAAAGGGATCACGGCCGTCGCTGCACTTGCAACAATAGGAGCGCTGGCCTCAGTTGCGATCGGGCTCTACGAAGTACGTGTACTGGGGCAAGTGCGGGCCAAGGGCAATGGCGAGTCCAGTTCGATCTTCTTTTCGGGCATGGCGGCACTGTTGGCGTTTTTTAGCCTCTTAGGGCTACAAAGTTCGACCTCTCGGTTGCGCTGGTTCTTTCTGTTTGGCAATGCCGCAGGCGTAGGTGCGGTACTCCTAGGCGGCACAAGAGGTGCCATGCTCGCCTACGGCGTTCTGTTCTCAGTTTTTGTCGCCTACACATTGACCGCCAGAAACACCGCTCTCCGGATGCGGCTGATCACTGTCTGTCTGGTGCTGGCTACGACGGTCGTATTCATCGGGACACTATTTGATCTCACGCGGCTTCAGACCATTTTTGTCACCGCATCTGAGGCTGCGACACAGGGAACTGTATCTGACCAGGCGACGAACGAGCGATTGGTCATCTACAGCGCTGCCATTCAGTCCTTTCTGCAGTCGCCGCTCTATGGCCACGGGTGGTGGAATCGCTTTGCAGCTGCCGTGCCATTCATGGGGCAACTGGGCGTGGACGTGCATGCCCGCGACAACCACGCTCATCTCCACAATGACATCCTGAACTTTGGTTCTGCCGGCGGCATTATCGCCATTTTTGGGTACCTCGTCCTGATGGCCTCGCCGATCGTCGGAGCGTTTCGATCGCCGCGCACGCAGAACTGGGGACTTCGCATGACCGCGGCCGTTGGCCTGGTTGGCGCCTACCTTGTGATGGGTGCGGTCGACACAATGTTCGTCTTCGAGATTCCCAAGTCGATGTTCGTTTTGTGCTCTGCGGTCATCCTCGGCTTTTTCCTGGACGCGCCACCAACGACGCCTCGAGAGGCTGTTGAAGGCGCATCGAACTGACGCGAGGCGGGGCGCAG
>JAHJOS010000632.1 GCA_018820005.1 Alphaproteobacteria bacterium
ACCCCACCACTGTTCGCCTGCAGGCCGCCCATGCGGGGTGATGGGGGGAGTGTGGCACAGGATTTTGGGGGCGGGGAGAAGATGGATTGGGGGAGAGGGACGCGGAGAGGGACGGGACGAACGTCCCACCAACCTCTCAGTCCTAATCGCCGCGTGCTGAGGAGGCCGACGTTGGCACCATCGCAAAATGCCGGCCCGCGATGAGACGCCGGAAATGGATACTTCGGGGGAAGATACCTGGCCAGGGGCTCATGGTGGCCAATTGATCCGCTCCTGAACATGTACGGACAAATTCTTGCGGCGGGGCTCTGGATTGATATGCGCCAGTCCGAACCGCAGCCGAGAGTAACCAGTTCTACAACTGCCGCCGACCAGCCAAGGCGCTTTTCTATTCCGTCACCGGTTTCCTGAACCTTGCCTGGATGCTGAACGCCCTGTCATCCGGCCTCAGTTCCCAGTGGAACGAGTTTGTGGGTCGTCAACCCGACACCAACGACCACGATCAACAGCATGAAAAGGGCCGTTAGAAACAAGCCTAGCGCCGCGGCGAGAGCCCTGGCGGGGGAAACCTTTATGGTCTTTGTGAGCCACTTGGTCTGAACCCCGAGATACCATGTGGCGCCTGCAATCATCAGACCAGTGCCACTAAGCTGCAGGGCAGGAGAACCACCCCTGCCGATCAACTGCATGCCAAAGCTGACCGCTAGAACGAAGGGCACGGTGGCGTAGCTCTGGCTGTAAAACGCCGGCTTCAATAGCTTCCTCGTCAGACGTGCACCACCCGCCCGAAGCCCCACCGTCGCAAAAAGTAGAGGGAAAAGGCTGAAGGACACTGCGCGGAAGATCAGCAAATTGCGGTCGTCCTGGAATAGCTCTGGCAAGGCCGCGGCCCAGGCCTGATTGAGCGCCCCTTCCACCACATGCAGAATGACCAATGTGAGCACTAGCAGGATCGGTGGGCTGACGGCGTCGTCGAACTGATCCTCGTCCTTCTCCGTCAGCTCCTTTTGCGCATAGCTCAGCATGGCAATGGGGTGAACAAGAATACGCCAGAAGGTGAGGGGATAGAACACGAACCAGGAAATCAGTTCGTAGAGGAGCTCCTCGATCGACTTGAGCAGCTTCATGAAGTCCATTGGGCCCTCCGTCCAGCAGGCAGTTTACTTGGTCAATGATGCCGCGATGATGGGGGTGCCGCAACTAGAGAGCCAGATACTTCCTTCACCGGCCGTTAACGCCATTTTAGCCTGAGCCGCAGAACTGCAAATTGTGTTTGTTCCGCAGTTCCGTTTTTCAAAGACCGGTCATAAGCTGGCCAGGAAATCGTGGGAGACGACAGCATGACTTCAAATCTGCTTGCCGCACTGGTTGTGTCTACGGCTCTGGCTATTGTGCCAGCCATGGCCCAGCAGGCCGAGGCCGTTGCGCCAATCGGGCCCGAAGAGCTCAATTTCTCCACAGCGAACATGGATACGGCAATCTCCCCTTCGGCCGATTTCCGTCGCTACACATCGGGCACCTGGCTGGACAAGGCGGTTATTCCGCCAAAATTGCCGGATGTAAACGTCTTTAGCTTCATGCAGGAGCATGTGACCGAGCAGATGCTGGCGGTGATTGCCAATGCAGCGCAAAAAACGCCCGGGGCGGCCAAGGGAAGCCCGGCCCAACAGGTTGGCGATCTCTATAATTCGTTCATGGATCTCGCTGCCATCAACGCCGCCGGAATGGCGCCTTTGCAGCCTGCACTCGACAAGCTTGATGCCGTTGCCAGCCTCGACGATCTGGCAACCTATCTCGGTCAGAACGGACGCGCGACAGCGTCGTTCATCTTAGCTGCAATCGTGCCAAACGCGGATCGCGCCGATTCCAAAAAGATGGCTCTTTGGTTCCTCAGTGGCGATCTAGGGCTCAATCTGCCCGCAGTGTATGAGCAGGCCGAAGATTCCGCTGCTGCAATCGCCTACCAGACTTTTATTCGAGACACCCTCGTCGTGGCTGGTGACAGCAAGGAGCAGGCCGCAACGACCGCCAGCCTGGTCTTTGAACTGGAAGCCAAGCTGCACGCCGGCAAGGCGACGCCTGTCGAGCGTGTCGACCCCCGCAATGTCTATAATCCTGTAAGCTTCACCGATCTGCAGGCCCAGATTCCTGAACTTGATCTGACGCTTCTGGCTCGAGGTCTTGGTCTTGAACCCGAGGCGACCGTAGTCAAGACCGAACCGCGTTACCTCAACGTGCTGTCCCAGGTGCTGCGCGACTACTCGCTCGACGATATCAAGACATACCTGCGCTTCCGGCTCATCGAGGGCAACGCCAGCTATCTCAGCACCGATTTCGAAGCGCCGATGGATGCACTGGTGCTGGCGCTGGTCGGGGTTGCACAATCGACCCCGCGCGAAGAGAAGGCCCAGGCCTTGCTCAAGAGTAACCTTGGCCATCCCCTCTCGCGGCTCTACGTAGATGCCTATTTCAAGGAAGACACGCGCCAGACGGCGCTCGAAATGATGGGGCGCATCAAAGCCGCTTTCCTCGAACGCATCAAGACCCGGACCTGGTTGAGCGAGGAGACCCGCGCGGCAGCTACTAAAAAGCTCGAACGGCTCGTCTATCGCGCCGGCTACCCTGATGAATGGATTGACTACAGTGCCGTGGACATTCGTCCCGACGATCTGATCGGCAATATCACCCGTCTCAACGAGCGCAGCATCGATGTTGAGGTGGCCAAGATGGGCAAGCCGGTCGTGCACGAGCAGTTCGACGACAGCGCCACGCTGCCGATCAGCATCAATGCGGGCTATAATACCGCCATCAACGGTTTTGAGGTCCCCGCGGCAATGCTGCAGCCCGGTATGTTCGACGTCAGTCAGCCGGCACCGGTCTATTTTTGCCGTCTTGGCGCTGTGCTGGGCCATGAGATGACACACGGGTTTGACAGCGGCGGCCGCCTGTTTGATGCGGATGGCAATCTGCGTGACTGGTGGACGCCCGAGGATTCCGAGGCATTCGAGGCCGAGGCGCAAAAACTTGTCGATCAGGCCAATGCATTTGAAGTGCTACCCGGCCTGATGGGCAATGGGCCGCTCGACGTCAAGGAGAACATGGCCGACTATGGCGGCATTACTCTGGCCTACGATGCCTTGACCACCTACCTCGAGGAGCATCCTGAGGAGAACGTCATGACCGATGGGCTGACGCCGACGCAGTTGTGCTTTGTGGCTTTCAGCCAGATGTGGGCGAACAAGGCAACCGACCAGTACACGGCCTTTCTTGTCGGAAACGACAACCACGCTACCGGCAGTTACCGGTCGTTCGCGGCGCTGCAACATGTAGACGCCTTCTATGAGGCGTTCGGCATCAAGGAGGGCGATGCGATGTGGCTGGCACCAGATAAGCGGGTGCACGCCTGGTGAGGGACCGCCGGTGATCCTTTCCACGGATGGAGACGGTGATGGGCCAGCGCATTGCTGCCAGTGCCCTGCCGCTAGGAATTCCTAACTCAACCAGCGCCAACGCCACTATGCCGCTGCTCGATGTCCTCTGTGGCGCTGGCAGCCTTGATGCCTATGCTGCGTCTGTCGTCTGAGCGAGTGAGGGCTTGGCGGAGACGACCAAAAGCTGCTCGTCCTCCAACAGCGACTTCGTCGCCCAAAGGCATAAAAA
>JAHJOS010000633.1 GCA_018820005.1 Alphaproteobacteria bacterium
CCAGACAAATGCGCTACCAGGCTGCGCTACGCCCCGACTGCGCGGAGACATAGAGAAACCGGGGATTTGGTGCAACCCTCATTTTAAGGACCATGTGAACAAAGTGAGATTTTTCCGCTGTTATGGCACGTCGTGGGACCGAAAGTCCCACGAAAGTCCCACGGGCGTTCTCCTCATGTTCACGGAGCTAGCTTGCTAGCTAGCTTTCTACGGTACAGGCGTAGCATTCCGAGTCTCGACGGTGGCTGTATGAGTTTTGCGGAGGTTCAACCTCAACGCGGCGCATTGGCGTCTGCCATTTCGCTTCCTGTCCCAACACAAAATGCAGGTGTCTCGGTTAGGCTGCTGTTCCAACCTCACGCAGCAAGTGTTCTGCTCCCGGCTCATCCGAGAGCCGCGGCCAGATCGTTTCGGTTACTCCGCTCACCCGAAGAGGGTTCGGGGTAACCGTCCCGATGCGGCCGGCAAGCCGGCCTTCTCAACGATGGCAGGGATCGGAGATCCCTTCAAAGATGCCGTTCCGGCAGCCACTAATCAAAAGAAAGAAGGTCCGAGCCAGAGGTTGACGCCGGAGAGGTCCGCCCACACTTCCTCACCCAGCTTCCATCGAAGCTGGGGCAAGCGCCGCAGGCGCCAGCGGACAAATCCGGAGTCAAGTCGGCCTCCGGGCCCCATGCTCAAAATGTGCGCGACAGCGCAAGCAACGCCACATCACCTTTCTGGTCCAGCACTAGCGGACCAGAGCAGATCAAGCGGCATTATGAGGAAGGGAGAGGCCGACGACCTTGGCGTGGGATAAGAAAGACAGTCTAGGGTTGAACAGAAGTCCGAATTGGGGCCGGCAGCAGTCCGTCCACTTTCGGTCTAGGCTTGACTAAAAGCAGCCAATCCGTGTGCCGTGGTGCCGATGGCTTGTCTGGCTGCGGGTGAACAATGCAGCCAAGGAACCACCCGCCATGCTCTTGCACCATCCCTGCCCCTCGGGCGCGGACCTCACACAAAATCTTTTGGCTCGCTGGACCGCGGAGGGCCTTGTTGGAACCCGGGACTGGGGAATAGAAGCTCTCCCAAGTGTCGGGCGCGTTTGTCCCCTGCCTCAGCATATTGCCGATCGCCTCAGAGAATTCGTCACCCGGCGAACTGCATCCACCTTTGTCTGACAATTAACTGATTATTAATTTCCTCGAGGGAATGTATTGGCGTCTGTCGTTGGAACGGCGCAGGCACCATCCGTTGCTGCCTGGGAATGCACAACGCTATCATCTCAGCCACTGGAACCCGCCGACGGTTCAGATTCCCGGGCGTGTCGGCATTGTGATTAACGAATGTCGATAAAGGCCAAACTCTTTGCGTCGCTGGCAGTGCTCAGCGCCGTCGTCTGCATTCTTGTGACCGCCGGCTATGCAACCTTGGCGACGGTCGATGCCAAGATCAGCTCGATTGTAGCAGACAGGGTGGTACCCCTCTCCCAGCTCAAGCTGGTAGCCGATCAATATGCCGTCCTAATCGTCGACAATGCCCACAAGGTTCGTGCCGGAACATTCAGCTTCGAGGAAGGCGCCGCCAATATGGCGGCTGCCGAACAGCTCATCGCCGAGCAATGGGCGGCCTACCAGGCAACGTCCCTGACGCCGGACGAGGAGATACTCGTTGCCGCTGCCAATCAGGTGATGGCCATAGCCGAACCGGCAATGGCGCAATTGCGTACGATTTTACAGACAGGTAATATGTCTGGCCTTGAGACTTTCATTGCCGACACGCTCTACCCCGCCATCGATCCCATCAGCACCGATGTGAGCCTGCTGGTTGACCTGCAGGTCGACGTCGCCCGCGCCGAATATGCCGGCGCACAGTCGCTGTTCGGCCTGATGAACATCGCCATGATGGTCGTCACCGTGATCGGCGCGACTGCGATCGGCCTAGCCACCCTCGTCATCGTGCGGACTGTCTCCGGCCGCCTGAGCGGCATGGAAAAGGCGCTGGTCGCCGTGGCCGAAGGCGATTACTCGGTCGATATCCCCTCCGCCGGCGATCGTGACGAGATCGGCCGTATTGCGCGGGCCGCCGAGACCTTCCGCCAGAATGGGCTCAAGGTCGCGGCGATGACGGAAGCCGAAGCCGCCCAGTCCCTCGCCGTGGC
>JAHJOS010000634.1 GCA_018820005.1 Alphaproteobacteria bacterium
CGCGGACGGCTGGCCAATCGAGAATGACAAAGCGCTGCCAGCCGGTCAGCCCCAGGGATTGCCCGGTCTTGAGCGTGTCGGTGGCGATGGCGTCGAGGCGCGCCAGAATGATGCGCGCTGCAAGGGCGCCGTCGAGGATGACATGAGCAAACAAGATGCCCGAGAGTCCAAAGGCCGGGTTGCCTAGTGAGGTGCCAAACAGGGCCAGACTGGCCTGATTGATCCAGCCATTGCGGCCCCAGATGGAGAGCAGGCCAAAAGCCACCACCATGCCCGGGGTGACGATGGCCGAGGCAAAAAGGCCGACAACGAGGTCGCGGCCGGGAAAACGCAGGCGATTGAGCGACCAGGCCAGTGCCAGCCCCACGAGCAGCGACAGGACGGTGGTGAGCCCCGCCTGGATCGTGGTCATGCGCAAGAGATGGGCGATGTCGATGCGGCTGGCGCTGCCGTCCGTGCCGGCGGCAGCAAAAATGGCCCAGAGCACCAGCGCAATCAGCCCGACGATGGCCATGGCGAGCGCGCTCGCTATGGCCACGCGAACCGGCCGATAGGGCAGGGTGGCGTTCATCGATCGCATGGAGGCTACTGGATGGCCTGCAGCATCTCGTCGATCCATTCCTGGCTATGGGCCGCGATATCAGCATCGGTGAGGGTCAGCGTCTTGGCGGGCTGGGGCAGGGTGGCAAAGGTGGGGTCGAGTTGGTCGCCCAGATTGACCACCGGCAGCATCCAATTGGTGGTGGGTATGATCTTCTGGCCATCGACCGAGGTCAGGTAGGCGAGGAACTTGCGGGCCAGATCCTGATGCTTGGAGGATTTGAGGATGCCGGCCACTTCGGTCTGGGCGAGATGGCCTTCGTCAAACAGCGCGGCATGGATGGTGTCATCGTCTTCCGAGACGATGTGATAGGCAGGCGAGGTGGTGTAGCTGAGCGCCATATCGGCTTCGCCGGTGAGGAAGAGATTGTAGCTCTCGCTCCACTCGCGCGTGACGGTCAGGATATGGGGCTTGAGGCCCTTCCAGATTTCGGCGGCGCGGTCGCCATAGGCCGCCTTGACCCAGAGTACCAAGCCCATGCCCGGGGTGGCCGAACGGGGGTCCTGAATGGCGATCTTGAAATCGGCCGGCAGGGCGATCAGCTCCTCGAAGGATTTTGGCGGCGTCTTGACCGTGTCGGTGTCGTAGACGAAGGCAAAATGGGCGTAGTCGAACGGGACGAACTGGCCATCGGTCCAGGGCTGGGGCAGGTTGAGACCGGAGAGATCGAGTTCGTGATCGGCAAACAGGCCGGTATCGCGGGCTTCCCCGGCGATGGCGGTATCGAGCCCGACGATCAGGTCAGCCGGGGTCGAGGCGCCTTCAAGCTGGACGCGGCGCAGCGTACCGATCGAGCTATCGGCCGCGACCCATTGCACGGTGCAGCCGCAGGTGGCTTCAAAGCCGGCCTTGAGGCCCGGCCCCGGACCCCATTCGGCGGCGAAGCCATCGTAGGTGTAGATGGTGAGCGTGGGTGTTTCCTGGGCGGAAACGGGGGCTGCGAACAGTCCAAAAAGGACCGCAGCAACGATTGGAAACGATTTGACCATGGGTCAACCCTTCGTTGATTGCGGCCATGAAAGAAGGGGATGTGTGTCAATGGCAGCGGACAGCGAGATGCCCTTGCCATCTCGAACTTCCTCCGCCAGCATGACCTGGTTCAGGTTCAATGGGTAACTCTCAGCTCCGGAAAATCCGGAACACCCCAGCGAGACACCCCACACTTAATGAGAGCTTTGTGACTGTGCAAGACACTTCCGCACCCAGGCCGGATGCGCCAACCCTCGTGTTTGACGGCCCCATGGCCATAGTGGGTGGCGGCGCCGTTGACCCTGGACTGCTGCAGGCGCTGGCCGCCAAAGGCGTGGCGCTGGTGGGGGCGGACGGCGGGGGCGACGCGATCGGGGATGCGGGGCTGGTGCCCGCCGCGATCATCGGCGACCTCGACTCTCTGCGTGATCGGCAAGCCTGGCAAGAGCGGACGCGGGTGATCCACATTCCCGAGCAGATCACCACCGATTTCCAGAAGGCACTCTATTCGACCCAGGCGCCGGTGACGCTGGCGGTGGGGATGACGGGCAAGCGGCTGGACCACACGCTGGCGGCGCTGAGCGCAGTGCTGCAGTTTGCACCAAGCCGGCAATTGCTGGTGGTCGACGAGGTCGATGTTGCTCTGGCCGTGGTGGGGGCGATTGCGTTCTCAGCGGCGGCCGGCGAGCGCGTTTCGATCCATCCATTGGTGCCGATTGAATTTGAGCACTCGAGTGGCCTGCTGTACCCCGTCGATGGGCTGACGCTCGAGCCGGGTGGACTCTTGGGCACATCCAACGAGGGCACGGGTGGACAGGTGGCCATTGTGCCGGCCGACGACACGCCCTGGTTGCTGATCCTGGGCAAAGAACGGCTATGGGATCTGGTCGAGGCGGCTGCGGCGCGCTAACTGCCGATCCATGTGCAAAAGGGCCCGCAAAGGCGGGCCCATGATTGCGGTGTGAGCGGCGTTACTGGCTGCGGAAGCGCAGGCGGCCGATCTCGTCATATTCGGACTGCTCGATCTTGAGCTGTTCGGCCGCTTCGCGCTGATGCTCACGCTGGTCGAGCAGTTCGACCTTCTTGAGGTCTTCGAGCGCTTCAGCCAAGGCGTCCTGGGCCGCTTCGAGCTTGCCCCGCATGTCGTTGGCCGAAGCGAGCAGATTGTCACGGCGGCTGAGCGCTGCCTTGGCAAAGGTCGAATAGGCAAAATGAGCGATATCGGAAATGCCGGTCTTGGTGTGCTCGATTTCGATCTGCTGATCGAGTTCGGACGCCATGCGCACGAAATCGTTGACCATCATTTCGATCTGCGCAACCTGACGGCGCTTCTCGTCCACTTGAAACTTTTTGAGCCGGATGAGGCTCTCGCTGCGCGATTTCAAGACTTGTACTCCTTACACACCAAGTCAGTTCCGGGGCCAATCAAGCGCCCCATCAGTCTGCCGCACCCGCTTCGGCAACAATGGCTTCGAGCATTCTATAGCCCTCGGCCACGGTCGTCGTTTCTTCCCGATCCTGGCTCAAAAAAGCTTCCAGGGCCGGGTTGATGGCGATCGCGCGGTCCACTTTCGGATCTGACCCTTTCCGGTAAGCCCCCAGCCGGATCAGCTCCTCCATGTCCGAATAGATGGACATGAGCTCTCTTGCCTTGGCCAGGACTGGTCGGAAACCGACCGGCACACACCCTGGCATGGTGCGCGAGATGGACCGGAGCACGTTGACGGCGGGGTAGCGTCCCCGCTCGGCAATGCCGCGCTCCATTACAATGTGCCCGTCGAGAATGCCGCGGACGGCATCGGCGATGGGCTCGTTGTGATCATCACCTTCAACCAAAACGGTAAAGAGTCCGGTAACAGAACCCGTCGTTGGCGTGCCTGGACCGGCTCGTTCCAACAAACGTGGCAATTCTGTGAAGACTGTCGGTGGATAACCCTTGGCGGTGGGCGGCTCGCCGATGGCCAGACCGATCTCGCGCTGGGCCATGGCAAAGCGGGTGAGGCTATCCATCATGCAGAGCACGCGCTTGCCCTGATCGCGGAAATATTCCGACAGCGTCAGGCTCATATAGGCGGCCTGGCGGCGCATCAGGGCTGCCTCGTCGGACGTGGCGACAACAACCACGGCATGGGCAAGGCCCTCTTCGCCCAGATATTCCTGGATGAACTCATGCACCTCGCGGCCACGTTCACCGATCAGGCCGATGACGGCGACGTCCACATTGGTATTGCGCGCCAACATACTCATGAGCACCGACTTGCCGACGCCCGAGCCGGCAAAGATGCCCAGGCGCTGGCCCTCGCACACGGTGGTGAAAGTATTGAGGCACCGCACGCCCAGATCAAGCGGATCGCCGACGCGCACGCGGTCATGGGCAAGAAGGGGATTCTGGCGCAGCGGGTAGGGCGTTGCGCCCCGCTCGAGCGGGCCCTTGCCATCTATGGGCTCGCCCACGGCATTGATGACGCGACCGAGCCAGGATTGGGAGGGGAAGGCGGCGCCGTCGCTGCGCTGGAAGATGGCCTTGCAGCCCAGGCGCACGCCCGAGAGCTGGCCAAAGGGCAGACACAGAGCGCGCCCGTCCCTGAAGCCGATGATTTCGGCCGCCAGATATTCGCCCTCGGTGCTTTCAATCTGCACCCGTCCACCGACCCGCAGCTCGCGGACCGGACCAACGATTTCGATGAGCAGGCCCTGCACCGATTTGACGCGGCCATACACTTCAATGTCGTCGATGGCCTCGATGGCCGAGATAAGGGCCTTCATGTGCGTTCAATCCACCGGTCGGTCATGGCGCGATATGGTTTCCGCGACGACGGTCGCAAGGGCAGTTTCGAATCAGAGCGTAACCCAATGTTAAGCAAAAGGCGCTATTTGAGCTTGCTGATCGTCTCGTCCGCGCCCTGACGCCGACCACGGTCCAAACCCCCGCACAGCCCCGATTGCTTGAGTCCAAAGAGTCGCTTAGAGCTCCGACTTAAACCATTTTCTTAAGAAAAATTGATAAGATTAACCCTTAAATATCAATAACTTAGACTTAATTCATCCTAACGCTCTTTGCGTATTGCCGAACCGAATTAAACTTTGTTAACTATTTGGACTTAGGGTTCAGTCATATCCAGTAGGGTTGGCGTGGGCAGGCCAGGTCCCACGGTTCCAGCAGGAACGAATGACAAGGGGAATATAATGCGGGTACTCCTTATAGAGGACGACAGCGCTACGGCGCAAAGCATCGAACTGATGCTGAAGTCCGAGAGCTTTAACGTCTACACCACCGATCTGGGTGAGGAAGGCGTCGATCTCGGCAAACTCTATGATTACGATATCATCCTTCTCGATCTCAATCTGCCCGACATGAGCGGCTATGAGGTGCTTCGCACCCTGCGCGTCGCCAAGGTGCAGACGCCGATCCTGATCCTGTCCGGCCTTGCCGGCATCGAGGACAAGGTGCGCGGCCTGGGGTTCGGTGCAGACGACTACATGACCAAGCCCTTCCACAAGGACGAGCTCGTGGCCCGCATCCACGCCATCGTTCGGCGTTCCAAGGGCCATGCCCAGTCGGTGATCAGCACCGGCGAGCTGACGGTCAACCTCGACACCAAGACTGTCGAAGTGCAGACCCAACGCGTGCATCTGACTGGCAAGGAATACCAGATGCTTGAGCTGCTCTCCCTCCGCAAGGGGACCACGCTCACCAAGGAAATGTTCCTCAACCACCTCTATGGTGGCATGGACGAGCCAGAACTCAAGA
>JAHJOS010000635.1 GCA_018820005.1 Alphaproteobacteria bacterium
CACCGGTGCCATCGCTGGTTCTCAGCCTGCTGTCGCCCGTGCCGATGACTCTTCTGGCGATCAAGCGGCGGCGCGACCGCGCTGCCTCCGGTATTGACGTGCTGGTTTTCACCGGCCTGTCGATATTGACGCAGTTGCTGGCCATTGCCGGTCTGGGCGGCAATATCCTGGCCACCATTCTTGGCATCATCCAGGGCATCTGGGCTCTGGTCCTACTGGTGCAACTGGGCTTCCTCAGCGGCACGCGGGGATCCAATCGCTATGGTCCCGATCCGCTGGGCTATGGTGAGGGCTGATTGACCAGCAACAGGAGCTGCCAGTGACCTCGGACCAATCGGGCAATGCTGTCGGCTTGCTCAAACAGCTCATCGCCTGCCCATCGGTGACCCCCGCTGAGGCTGGTGCGCTTGATCTGCTCGAAGCAGAACTCACCGGCCTGGGCTTTGCGGTGACCCGGCTGGCCTTTGACGGCGACGGCTCCTATCGGGTCGATAACCTGTTCGCCGTCCGCGGTACAGCTGGCCGTCGCCTGCTTTTTGCCGGCCACACCGATGTGGTGCCACCGGGCGATCTGGCCAACTGGACGGCCGACCCGTTCACGCCGCGGGAGGCCGATGGAAAGCTCTACGGTCGTGGCGCCGCTGACATGAAGTCAGGCATAGCTGCCTTCGTGGCCGCGGCCGCCACCATTCCTGTCGACGCAGGCACGGTCATGCTGGCCATTACCAATGACGAGGAAGCGGACGCCATCAACGGCACCGAAAAGCTGATGGCCTGGGCCGAACAGAACCAGCACCATTTTGACTTTGCCATTGTGGGTGAACCCAGTTCCGCCGAAACCTTGGGCGATAGCATCAAAATCGGTCGTCGTGGCTCGCTCTCGGGCGCAATTACCGTCACCGGCACCCAGGGCCATGTTGCCTATCCCGACAGGGCCAACAATCCCATGCCGGCGCTGGCCCGCGTGGTGACCGCCCTTGATACCACAATTGACACGGGCACCGAGCATTTCCCGGCGACCAATCTTGAAGTCACCTCGATCGATGTCGGTAATGCGATTTCCAATGTGATCCCGGCCGCTGGCACGATCCGGTTCAATGTCCGCTACAATGATCTGTGGACGCCCGACACCTTGGCCGATTGGGTGCGTGCGCGCATCGCAACTGTCGACGCCGCTGGTGCAACCATTTCCTTTGCCATCTCCGGCGTGCCGTCGCGGTCGTTTCTGTCGCCCCTGAGCGGTGACGTCGATGTCCTGATAGGCGCCATTGCCGCCGTGACCGGCCAGCGCCCGCAATTGTCCACCGGTGGGGGCACCTCGGATGCCCGTTTCATTGCCCAATATGGCCCGGTAGTGGAATGCGGGCTCGTCGGTCCCTCCATGCACAAGGCCGACGAGCATATCGCCCTGAGCGACCTCGACGGGCTCGTCGAGATCTACCGCCGCTTCATGGTGGCTTTTTTCGAGGCAGGCGCATGAAGATATGGAGCATTCTCAGTCGGGCAATTGCCGGCTGGCAGGCGATCCTGCGCGGCGAGCCAGACTGGCGAAGCCACTTCACCATCAGTATCGCCGGTCTGGTGACCGCGCTACTGCTGTTTGCCTTCATCGCCTTTATTGCCGTTGCACTGACATCCATGAGCGTGGGCATGCCGGGATTGTTCGGCGTAGCCGCGGCAATGGCCGCCCTCGCCCTGCCCATTGCAGCTTTTCTGATGATGCTGATGGGGACGCGCCGCATGATGCAGGACACCCAGCCGCTCCTGCCTGTACTTGTGCCGGGCCTCTACGCGCTCAATGCTTTCCTGCTGGTCGAAGGGGTTCTGGCCCTCTCGGGTAGTCCACTGGTCATGTTGGCCTGGATTGGACTTGCCTATCTTCTCTACCGCCTCATGCGTGTCGCATTGGGCTGGCATGTGGCCATTGCGGCCAGTTCTGCCGTTTTGACCATCGTGCTGCTTGTCGCCATGCGCATGGCGCTCTACATGGTCTCCAACTCCGCTGCTTCCCCCATCTGACCAATCGAGACGCGCCTTGGCCCAGTCGACCCCGACCTTCCTGGATGAACTGATGGCCGCAGCACGCGGCTGCGTCGCCCTGCTGACAGGCAACCGCCAGGCATCGGACTACTTCACATTCAGCCAGCGTGGTCTGGTCGGCAGCCTCATCGCCGTGTTGATTGCGGTGGCGCTGGCCGGCTTTGGCCCTCTGCTGAGCGGCGTGCCCGTGCCGCCCGGAACGGCCAGCCAGGCCATCATCGTCAATCTGTTGTTGTTTGTCGCGCAGGCCGGAACGGCCTGGGTTGCGCTGCGCCAGATGGGCCGTGGCGATGGATTTGTGCCCTATATGGTGGCCTCAAACTGGGTCACCCTGGCTACGGCGGTCCTGCTGATGCTATCGGCCCTGCTGGGTCCGCTTGGCAGCGTGCTGCTGATCCTGGTGGTCATTCTGGCTATCGCCAGCTTCATCAATATCGGTCGCTTCGTGGTAACCCTCAAGCCGCTGCAGATCGGTATCCTGTTTCTGTCACAGGCAGTTGGCGTGTTCCTCGCGCTTGTGATCGTCGCGCTGTTCCTGGGCATGCCGGCCGTCGGTCAGTAATCCACCCGCGTCAGATAGAGCCCGTCTGGCGGCGCCATGGCCCCGCAGCGGCTGCGCTGGCCGGCATCGAGTGCGGCGCGGAAATCGGCGGGCGACCACTTGCCTTCCCCTACCAGCTTGAGCGAGCCCACCATCGAGCGCACCTGGTGGTGCAGGAAGCTGCGCGCGCTTGCGGTGACCACGATGTGCTCGATTTCTCGCCGTACCCGGAAAACATCAAGCGTCCGCACCGGTGAATTGGCCTGGCACTCTGCCGAGCGGAACGTGGTGAAATCATGCTGGCCCAGGATCAGCCCGGCAGCGTGGTCCATCGCGTCGGCATCAAGCTCCATGGGCACGTGCCACACCTGCTTGCGCTCCATCACCGCCGGCGCCCGGCGGTTCAGGATGCGATATTCGTAGTGGCGGGCACTGGCAGAAAAGCGCGCCTCGAATGACATTTCAACGGCTTCGGCGCTGATGATGGCTACCGGGTCTGGCCGCAGATGAAAATTGAGCGCTTCGCGGATGCGGAATGGGTCCCAAGGCTTGCCGAGGTCAAAATGGGCCACCTGACCTAGCGCATGCACACCCGCGTCGGTCCGTCCTGCAGCCTGAGTGGTTACGGTCTCGCCGGACATGCGACCGATGGCTTCTTCGAGCGCCTGCTGCACGCTCGGACGGTCAGCCTGCCGCTGCCAGCCTGAAAAAGGCGTGCCGTCATATTCGATGGTGAGCTTGTAGCGTGGCATCTAGCGCAAGCTGGCGGGAAGCGTTCCGGCCCCACGCAAGAACGTCGCTGCATCCATGGCGCCCTTGCCTTCGCGCTGCACCTGGGTCAGCCGCACGGCGCCGCTGCCGCAGGCAATCGTCAAATCGCCGAGTAGGGCTCCGGGCGCGCCACTACCGGAGGCGAGCGTCGAGCGCAGGGCCTTGACCCGCACCGGCTTGCCGCCCAGTTCGATCTCGAACCAGGCGCCGGGGAAGGGCGACAGGCCGCGGATATGGTTGTGCACCGTCTCGGCAGGCAAGGACCAGTCGATCCGGCTCTCGGCCTTCTCGATCTTTTTGGCATAGACCGTGCCGCCTTCGGCCTGCGGCGTGAA
>JAHJOS010000636.1 GCA_018820005.1 Alphaproteobacteria bacterium
CCCGGCCTGCTGCTGCCCAATAGCGGCCATGCCTGTCCGCTCTGGGCCATTTATGGCGCCTTCCGCACGCCCGATGTGCCCATGCGCCAGGTGGTCCGCTTCTCCGATGGTTCGCGCTATCTCTTCCTCGCGCGCACCGTGCAGCGCCGCACCGGCTCGTTCCGCGAGCAGGTGGTCGCGTCCTCGGTGATGCTGGCCTGTGATGTGCTGCATGCCGATCGCACCATCTATGGCATGGGGCTCGACCTCAACGATCTCGCCGCCGATATCCCGGTCGGTCCCAGCTGCCGGCTCTGCACAAGGCGCGACTGTGCCAGCCGGCAGGAAGAGACCCTTTCGCCCGGCGCAGATGCCTCGCGCACCAGGGCGCCTTTGCTCCCCGCTGCATTTGCGCTTGGCGATCCCGCCTGATTGGGCTTAATTGGGGTGATCGCTGCGGAGGGGAGACCGCGGCAGGATCAGGGGGGCTCTTGGCAATCGACATTCTCATTGCCGAGGATGAACCGAGCATTCTTGAATCGCTCGATTTCATTCTTCGGCGTGCCGGCTGGACCATCAGTGCGGTAACCGATGGTGACGCTGTGCTCGACGCGGTGCGCCGGCTGCGACCACGCCTTGTCGTGCTCGACGTCATGCTGCCCAAGCGCAGCGGCTTTGATGTGCTCAAGCAGATCCGTGCCAATCTCGAACTGCAGGCCATGCCGGTGCTGATCCTGACCGCCAAGGGGCAGCAGGCCGATCGCCGCACCGCCGAGGAACTGGGCGCCAATGGCTTCGTGACCAAGCCCTATGCCAATGCCGATGTGGTGGGCGCCGTGCGAGCGCTGCTGGGCGATGATGGCGGAACCGCGTAAGCTCGTCAGCAGCATGCTCGCGCTCACCGTCTTCGGTGCGCTGCTGTTCGTGCCCCCGCTGGTGCTCGTGTTCAATCAGCCCATCAGCCACTTCGGCATCCCGCAGATCGTGATCTACCTGTTCACCGTCTGGCTGCTCCTCATCGTGGGCACGGCGCTGCTCAGCCGCAGTCTGCCGCCGGGCGATCCGGACAAATCCGCCACGCCGGAGGATGACTGATGTTGTCAGCAGACTTCGTCATTGCCACCGCCGTGGGCTATGTCGGCCTGCTCTTTGTGCTGGCCTTTTTTGGCGACCGCCGCGCGCGCGCCAACAAGAAGTCGTTCCTCCATTCTCCCGCTGTCTATACGCTCTCCATCTCGGTCTATTGCACCAGTTGGACCTTTTACGGCGCCGTCGGCAATGCCGCCCACAGTGGCCTTGAGTTCCTCACCATCTACCTTGGCCCCACGCTGGTCTTTGTCGGCTGGTGGTTCCTGCTGCGCCGCCTGGTCCGCATCAGCCACAATCAGCGCATTACCTCGCTGGCCGATCTGCTGTCCTCGCGCTTCGGCAAGTCCAATCGCCTAGCGGTGCTGGTCACCTGCATCGCGGTCATCGGCATCGCGCCCTATATCGCGCTCCAGCTCAAGGCCGTTACCTCGTCCATCCAGGCCGTCGCCGGCTCCTCCGAATTCGGGCAGGGGAGCCTCGCTGGCATTGATGATGTGGGCCTTGCCTTCGGCATCGCCGCCGCCATGGCGCTCTTCACCATCCTCTTCGGCACCCGCCATGTCGATGCCAAGGAGCAGCACCATGGCGTTGTCGCCGCCATCGCCTTTGAAGCCGTCGTCAAGCTGGGCGCTTTGCTCGCCGTCGGTATCTTCGTGGTCTATGCGGGCGGTGGGCTCGAACCGATCTTCCGCCGCGCTGCCGAGCTGGGCGTCAAGGCCCCGACCGAAAATACCTTCAATGACCGCTGGTTGACCACGCTGGTTCTGTCTGTGGCCGCCATCGTCTGTCTGCCGCGCCAGTTCCAGGTCACCGTGGTCGAAAACTCCGACGAGAGCCACCTGCGCGTCGCCGGCTGGGCCTTCCCCGCCTATATGCTGCTGATGAGCCTGTTCATCCTGCCCATCGCGGTGTTCGGCCTTTCTGTGATGCCCGCCGGCTCCAATCCCGACATGTTCGCCCTCACACTCCCCATGTTCTATGGCCAGAGCCCGCTTGCGCTATTGGCCTTCATCGGCGGCTTCTCCTCGGCCACCTCCATGATCATTCTGGAGTCCATCGCGCTATCGATCATGGTGTCAAACCACATCGTCATGCCGCTGGTGCTGCGCTTCAGCTCCAGCCAGCCCAGCGCAGACGGGCAGGGGGTCAGTCGCCTGCTGCTGGTGGCCCGGCGCTTTTCGATTATCCTGATCCTGTCGCTGGGCTTTTTCTATTTCTTCTTCACCCGCGATTCCAACGCGCTGGCGCCCATCGGGCTGATTTCGTTCACCGCCATCGCCCAGTTTTTTCCAGCCGTGCTGGCGGCACTGTTCTGGCGCGATGCCTCGCTCAAGGGCGCCACCTCAGCCATTGCCGCCGGCTTTGTCATCTGGGTATGGTGCAGCTTCCTGCCTTCGTTCGAATCGGTGTCGCCCCAGGTGGCCATGCTGGTCCAGCATGGGCCCTGGGGCATTGCCTGGTTGCGACCCGAAGCTCTGTTCGGCCTCGATCGCCTCGATCCGCTCTCCCACGCCGCTTTCTGGAGCCTCACTATCAATGTGCTGACCCTGACGGTGGTTTCGCTGCTCACCCGGCAGTCAGCGCTTGAGCGCATCCAGTCTACTCTCTTCGTCGACGTCTTCCGCCATGGCTCCACGCCGCAGGGCAATTTCGTGCGCGGCTCGGCCACCGCCAATGATCTGTTCTTCGTGGCCGAGCGAGTGCTGGGCGATCGCCGCGCCGCCGCATTGTTCGAAAGCGCCGCGCGCGAAAGCGGCGTTGATCCCGACCGCCTCGAGCCGTCCTCCGAGTTCATTGGTCGGTTGGAACGCGAGCTGGCCGGCTCCATCGGCGCCGCCTCGGCCCATGTCATGCTCTCCAAGGTTGTCACCGGCAGCGATGTCTCGCTCGAAGAGGTCATGCAGATGGCCGATGAAACCCAGCAGGTCATCGAATATTCTCAGCAGCTGGAAAAAACCTCGGCCGAGCTGCGCTCCACCGCGCGCAAGCTCGAAGATGCCAATACCCAATTGCGTGAGCTCGATAGCCAGAAGGACGAATTTCTCAGCCAGGTCAGCCACGAAGTGCGCACCCCCATGACCTCGATCCGCTCGTTTTCCGAGATTCTGCTCGATCCCCAGGGCATCGACGACACCCAGCGGCAGCATTTCGTGTCCACTATCCACCAGGAAAGCCTGCGCCTGACCCGACTGCTCGATGAGATCCTGGATCTTTCGGCGCTCGAGCGGGGCGAGCGCAGTTGGGACAATGTGCCCGTCGACGCCGAAGCTGCGTTGGACCGTGCCCTTCGTGTCTGTGATGCCTTGCTGCGCCAGCGCAACATGCAGGTCGAGCTGGGTGAACGCGCCAGCGCCACCATGGTCGAGGGCGATGCCGACCGGCTGTGCCAGGTGTTCATCAACCTGGTCTCCAACGCCGTCAAATACAACGATTCCAGCAAGCCGGTCCTGCGTGTCACCTCAATGGTGCGCTCGGGCAGTTTCAGCGTCGAAATCGCCGACAATGGCCCCGGCATTCCCAAGAGTGAACGCACGCTGATTTTCGAGAAATTCTCACGCGGCAAACAAGGTGCCAGCGATCAGAGCGGCGCGGGCCTGGGCCTTGCCATCTCCCGCCAGATCATCGCCCGCATGAACGGCACGCTCGAACTGGTCCCCGGGCCGCTCAGCGGCGCCTGCTTCCGCGTCCGCCTGCCCGTTGTCCGCTGAAACCTAGAGCGCTTTCAGGAAAAGTGGCCCCCACTTTTCCGGTTCGAAAGCGTGACCAAACAAGGACCTGGAGCGCTTAACCGCGTCAGCGACGCGGTGAAGCGCTCTAGTCGCGCCCCTGGTCGGGAATGTTCAATATATGCCCGCAGGCCTTGCAGTGCACGGCGTCCGGGTCATGCTTCTGCAGCCCACATTGCGGGCAGGGGAACTGCACCTTGTTGGGCCGGAAAATCGATTGCGCCAGCCGCACGAACAGGGAAATGCCCACGATCATGATGGCGATGGAGGCCAGCTTGCCGCCGGTGCCGGGCAGGGTGATGTCGCCAAATCCGGTCGTCGTCACCGTCGCTACCGTGAAGTAGAGCGCGTCCACATAGCCTGAGATCCCGGTGTCGCCCCGGTTTGAGAACGATATGTAGACAAACCCCGTCACCACGAACAGAAACACCAGCAGGTTCAGCACGGCCTGAATGGTTTCGCGATACCCCAGCAGCCCCAGCTTTCGCAGCGGGCGCCAGAACAGCTGACTGCGCGTGAGGGTCCACAATCGCAGGATACGCAGAAAGCCAAGGTTGATCAGCCAGATTGGCAGCAGCAGCGAAATCAGGATCAATATGTCCAGGATCACCGGCGTCTGGCGCAGCCAGCGCAGCGTATCGGTCGCCGCCAGCCCCCGTGCTGCAAGGTCCACCGCCAGCAGCGCTGCAATCGAATAGTCGATCCACAGGAACGCCGCGTCTTCGCGCAACAGCGGCGAGGCGATGAAAAACACCACAATGGCCAGATCCACCACCAACACCGCAAACTGGAAGCGCTGCGCCGGAATGGACTGGCCGTGATAGAGCAGTCGCAGCGTCGATCGCAGGCGGCGAAAGGGCGTCGGTGGGGTGGCTTGGGCGCTTGCCCCGTCTTTTTGCATCTAGCTTCCCAACTGGCTTGTCATCACGCCATTGCAGGCGCATGAGACCGATTGTGTACCACGCTCACCTGCCGCTTTGCGGGGCGATCTCGTCCCCGAGCATAGGTTGAGCGGTTGACCCCGCCAAGCAAGGTAGTTTCCGATGTCTGTCTCCCTATACGACGTATCCGTACCTGTCTTTACCCGCATGCTCACCAATCTCCTGGCGATCATGGACAAGGCCGAGGCCAACGCAGGCGAGCGCAAGTTCGACACCGCTGTCCTGGCCAACGCGCGCCTCGCGCCCGATATGATCCCCTTCCGCGGCCAGATCATGATCGCAACCGACCACGTCAAGGGCTGCGTCTCACGCCTTGCCGGCCGTGACGTTCCCTCCTGGCCTGATACCGAAGAGACCTTTGCCGAACTGCGCGCCCGTATCACCAAGGCGCTCGACCTGGCGGCCACCGTCACCGCCAAGGACCTCGAAGGCAGCGAAACCCGTCAG
>JAHJOS010000637.1 GCA_018820005.1 Alphaproteobacteria bacterium
CCGAGCAGGGCATGTTCGATCTCATTGCCCGAAAGGATCAGCAGCGGGCGTTCGCCCGTGAGCCCCGCGTCGAGCAGGCCCTGCGCCAGCGCCTGGATCTGTGGCCATGCCTGTCCATAGGTGATGCGGCGCCACGCCCCATCGGGTCCGCGATCGGCGATGAACACCGTGTCGGCGCGCTCCCCGGCCCAGCGTTCGATGCAATCGGTCATCGCGCGCGGATAGGGTCCGAGGGTTTCGGCAGAGCGGACGTAGATCACGCCTGCGGGGCCCTCGGTCATGGTGGCGCGCATCTCTCCCATGCGCACCGCTCGATAAACGGCGTCGTCCTGCATTACGGTTCTCCTCCCGTATTGTTATAGAACATAACAATATTGCGGGCGGCAATTCAAGGGTCTGCAGCAGGGGTGTTGAACTTTGGCGAGTTTGGTCGTCCGGGCCATAAAAGATGGCAGCGTTGGATGCGCCGTGCATGGGGTTTCTCAGTCAAAAAGCCGATGCAACCCTCCGGCGACGCAGCCAGCCGGTGGCCCGCACATTGAAGCGACAGGGGCGCTTTGCGGCCGAGGTCAGATGCGCTTGCAGGAATTGCCCGGCACGAATCGCGGGCTCAGCACGAAATCCTGTGGTGGTTCGTGCACGGCATCGGGGTTGCTGATCCGGTGCAGCAGGCGGCGGGCAATGATGCCGCCCAGCTTCTGGGTGTCCTGCACCACCATGGTGATGCGCGGGGTGATCACGCTGCTCCACTGGATATTGTCGATCATGGCCAGCGAAATATCGTCCGGGCAGGAAAATCCCAGCTCCTGCATCGCCTGCAGCGCCGCCAGGGCAACCGCGTTGTTCGCCCCGATAATGGCGGTGGGGCGCTCGGGTTCGATCAACAGGCGCATCGCCGCCTCATAGCCGCCCGAACGGGTGAACAGCCCGCCCACCACCAGCTTGGGATTAACCTCCACGCCGGCGCTGGCCATGGTTTCGGCAAAGCCGCGATAGCGCTCCGACGCGGTGTTCATGTGCTTGGGGCCGGCGATGAACCCGATGCGCCGATGGCCCAGCTGCAGCAGATGTTCGGTCAGCATGGCGCCGGCGAGGAAATTGTCCGAACCGACGAAGTCGCGCTCGATGCCGGCCACCTTCTGGTCAAAGCAGACCATGGGCACCTTGATGGACTGGATGAACGCCACATAGTCCGGACCAAAGCTCGACGGGGCCAGGGCGAGGCCGGCAATCTTGAGCCCGATCAGATGTTCGACCAGGGCCCGTTCGCGCTCGGTCTGGCCCGAGGAGTCAGTGATCAGAACGAAGTGCTCATGTTCAAGCGCATAGTTTTCCAGCTCGCGCCGGATATCGCCAAAGAACGGGTTGCCGACATTGCCCACCACAAAGCCGATCATGCGACTGCGACCGCGCGCCAGGCTCTGCGCCAGAGGGTCCGCAACATAGCCCACTGCTGCCACCGCCTGGCGGATCCGCTCCAGCGTTTTCGGACTGACGCGGCTGGGATTGCTCAGCGCCAAAGAGACTGTCGAGACAGATACTTCGGCCAGTTTTGCAACATCTCGGATGGTTGCCATCGGACTTTCTCGAACCGCTTCTAGCCCATTGGCGATCGCCCTGGCTCAACATGAATGCGTCACGCAATTGTGGAATACCTACCAGTCTGGAGGCTTTCCGCAACGAAAATGTTGAAATCCTGTGGACGCCAAAAACGGGGTTGACTTCAATCCATGCCCGAATGAGGATATGCATCGAACCGGTTCGATAGGCCGGAATGGGAGGATTGATCTTGGATAGCGCAGTCACTTTTGCGGGTGGTCAGGACGTGGCGCCGGGCAAGGCCTGGTTTGCCAATGACCGTTTCGGCATGTTCATTCACTTCGGGCTCTATGCCCTGGGCGCGCGGCACGAATGGCTGCAGCACCGCGAAGAAATCGCGCCGGAGACCTACGCCAAATATTTCGAGAATTTCGATCCTGACCTCTACGATCCGCGCGAATGGGCGCGCCGGGCGCGTGAAGCGGGCATGAAATATGTGGTGCTGACCGCCAAGCACCACGAAGGCTTCTGCCTGTGGGACAGCAAGTTCACCGACTACAAGGCAACCAATACCCCCTATGGCAAGGACCTGCTCAAGCCCTATGTCGACGCGTTCCGCGCCGAAGGGCTCAAGATCGGCTTTTATTATTCCCTGATCGACTGGCACCACCCCCAGTTCCCCATCGATGGGATCCATCCCCTGCGCAATCACCCCGATGCGCTGGCAATGAACCAGAGCCGCGACGTGACCCAATACGCCCAGTACATGCGCGATCAGGTCACCGAACTGCTGACCGGTTTTGGCGATATCTCCGTCATCTGGTTCGACTTCAGCTATCCCAAGCGCGAATATCGCGGCATGCCCGGCAAGGGCCGCAATGATTGGGAGAGCGAGGAGCTCATGGGCCTGGTGCGCAAGCTGCAGCCCGATATCATCGTGGGTGACCGGCTGGACCTGCCTGCCGATGGCAATTTCCCCAAGGATCTGGCAACGCCCGAGCAATATACGCCACGGGTCGCGCCCACCATCAATGGCAAGCCGGTGCGTTGGGAGGTCTGCCACACCTTCTCAGGCTCGTGGGGTTATCACCGCGATGAGACCAGCTGGAAGGACGCGCCTCAGCTGATCAACATTCTCATCGACACGGTCTCCCTTGGTGGCAACCTCTTGATGAATGTGGGGCCGACGGCCCGGGGTACCTTCGACAAACGCGCCATTGCTGCGCTCGAAACCTATGGCGAATGGCTCCACCTCAATGGGCGGGCGATCTACGGGGCAGGGCCGTCGGCCCATGTTGCACCCAGCGGCACGCGCTTCACCCAGCGCGGCAATCGGCTCTATCTGCATGTGCAGAACTGGCCGTTCCGCCACATTCATATCGAGGGGCTGGGCGGCAAGGTCAAATATGCACAGATGCTGCACGATGCCAGCGAGATCCACTGGCTCGACCCCGAGGCCGAGGTCGATTCCAACATCGGCGTGGCAGTGGGCCACAACATCCTCACGCTCGAACTGCCGGTTATCAAGCCGGACGTGGTGGTGCCGGTCATTGAACTGATCCTGAAGGATTAAGCCAGTGGTCGGGGCACCAGAAGGCGCCAGACTGCTCGGCGAGGCCGACCTGATCGCCGCCGTCGCGCCCATCATCGCCGATCTGGCCGATGGCGGGCGCGGGGCGGTGGCCCTGGCGGGCTCGCGCGGCAAGGGACGATCCGACCAGCAGTCGGACTATGACTTCCGCGTCTATGCCGACAGCTATCGGGGGGAGGATATCAGGCAGACCCCGCAATGGGCGCGCTTCGAAGCGGCCATGGACCACTGGCAGGGCATGGGCTTTCGCATGGATGGGGTCTGGATGCGCAACTATTCCGGCGTCCGGCGCGATCTGGATGCCTGGCTGACCGGCACGGCGGTTCCCAAGACCTTCGACTGGACTATCTGGGGCTACCATCTGCCCACCGACCTGGCCAACCAGCAGATCGTGCTCGATCCCGATGGTCTGCTGGCGGGCTGGAAGCAGGAGCTGGCAGTCTATCCCGAGGCGCTGCGTGCCGCCACGCTGCACCAATACGGACAGGTGCTGCAGTACTGGGCCAGCGACTACCACTACGAAAGCAAGGTAGCGCGGCGCGATCTGGTTTTCCTGGTCGGGCTGGTCGGCAAGCTGACCAATGCCATGATCCAGGTGCTGTTTGCCCTCAACCGCCAATATTACCCGGGCGACGGCTGGAACCTGCCGATGGCCGCCGAACTCGACCGTCTGCCGTCCGACTTCATCGCCCGCATGACGTCCATTCTCGAGCCCTGTCCGGGCGAGAATGCCTGGCGGCAGCAGCGCAGCCAGATCATCGCGATGATCACAGATATCGAGGCCCTGATCGCGACCTGAGCCGGCCTCTGAACCACACCGGAGCCAAAGAACTCCGGAATTCAACAGTGCCTGACAATCAATAATCGAATGAGGAGAGACTGACGTGAAAATAACCTATGTTCTGGCTGCTGCGCTTCTCGCGGGCAGTTCCATGCTCGCAGCGACCGCCTCCGCCCAGGAAACGGTCAACCTGACCTGGCAGATGTGGGGCGACGAGAGTGACACCGCACTGTTCACCAGCCTGGCAGACCTGGTCACGGCCGAATACCCAAATATCAAGGTGACGCCGCAGTTCTCGGGCTGGACCGACTACTGGACCCGGCTGCCGGTGCTGGCCTCGTCCGGCCAGATCGCTGACCTGGTCGCGATGCAGTCGATGCGCATGCCCAGCTTCTATTCCGTGCTCGAACCGCTTGATTCCTATATCGCCGCCGACGGCATGGACAAGGCTGAGTTCGAGAGCTCCATCATGAACGGGCTGTCCCACGACGGCGTGCAATATGCGCTGCCCTATGACGTGGGTCCGTGGCTGGTCTACTACAACCGCGACAAGTTTGCCGCTGCCGGGCTTGCCGAGCCGGCACTGGACTGGACCTTCGACGATTTCAAGGCTGACGCCATTGCCCTGACCCAGGGCGAGACCTTCGGCTATGCGACGCAGGCGTTCGACTATGTCGCAGGCCCCATCGCCCTGGGTGCGGAATATTTCAACGACGCCAATCAGTTCGACGTGACCAATGCGGGCTATGTCGATGCAGTCAAGAAATATGCAGACCTCACCGTGGCCGACAAGGCCTCCCCGGTCTTCGCCTCGGGCGCCGGCGCCATCAGCGGCAGCGGTCGTTTCGCGGCAGGCAGCGCGGCCATGTATATCGATGGCCCATGGGTGTTGCTGAACACCAAGGACAGCGTCGATTTCAAGATCGGCGTAGCGCCGCTGCCGCGTGGCGAGGGTGACTCGCGCTTCATCACCGCCGGCTCAGGCTGGGGCGTCGCTGCCGCCAGCCAGCACAAGGAAGAGGCCTTCAAGGCGCTCAAGGTGCTCACCGGCCCCAAGGCCGCCGAAATCCTCGCCTCCGCCGGACGTGCCTTGCCAGGCCGTCTGGCCCAGCAGGACTTCTGGTATGACGTGGCGGCCAAGGATGTCAGCGGCACCCGCGAAACGCTCAAGTTCATGTTCGAGCATTCCACCCCGTTCCGCCTCAATGAATATTGGAACGACTTCGAGAACCTGCTGACCCAGTACATGCCGCTGGCCCTCAATGGCGACAAGACCACCCAAGAAGTGCTGTCCGATATCCAGAGCCAGCTGCCGATGTAACGGCGGCAAGCGGACGCCCCGACCGGCCCGTCCCCTTTGGCGGGGGCATCTCGGTCGGGGCCCCGCACCAGGCTCTGCAAAGGGTCGCCCTCTCCCGCATGCGGGCGAGGCCAGATGGGTCCAGTTGAGGAGAAACGCATGACCATTGCCCAGGAGTCGGCCACGACGCCCAGCCGATCGGCGGCGCGGCGCCGCAACCGGCTCGACATCAAGGAGGGCCGCACCGCGTTCTTCTTCCTTTTGCCCAGCCTGATCGGGGTGATCCTGTTCCTGGTGGTGCCTATTCTGGCCTCGCTGGTGCTCAGCTTCACCAATTGGAAGCTGCTGGGCAAACCCGAATTCGTCGGGTTTGCCAATTACGTCCGCCTGTTCTCCACCGACCCGCAATTCTGGGCGGTGTTGCGCAATACGCTGTTCTTCACAGCCGAATATCTGGTGCTCAACATCATCATCTCATTGGGGCTGGCCGTATGGATTTCCAGCCTCAAGGTGGGACAGCGATGGTTCAGGGTGATCTTCTTTCTCCCGACTTTCACCCCGGGCATCGCTGTCGCCATCGTCTGGATGCTGATCTTTGCGCCCGGTGGCTTCTTTGATTTTCTGATGAGCGCGATCTCGGTGCAGGTGCCCAGCGTATTGACCGACCAGACCCTGGCCATGCAGGCGGTGGTCGTGGTCTCGCTATGGGCCGGCGTTGGCTACAATACCGTGCTGTTCAACGCCGCACTCGACATGGTGCCGGCCAATTATCTCGAAGCGGCCCGTATCGACGGCGCCTCGGCCTGGGACCGGTTCTGGAAGATCAGGCTGCCACTGATCTCGCCGACCCTGTTCTTTGGCACCGTGATGACCGCCATCACCTCGCTGCAGGTCTTTGACCAGATCTATGTGATGACCCGCGGCGGTCCCGGCTCGGCCACGGCAACGCTGGGCTACGCCATCTACCAGAAGGGCTTTCAGAACTTCCAGATGGGCTACGCCTCCTCCATCGCCTGGGTGATGTTTGCGCTGATCATGGCGCTGACGGCCCTGCAATTCTGGCTCCAGCGCAAATGGGTGCATTATGACAACTAGCTCCAAGTTGGCCACATCCAAGTCGAGCCTATCCAAGTCGAGCCTATCCAAGTCGACCCGATCAAAGTCGATGGCCCGCCGCACCCTGGCGCTCGATATTCTCAACCATGCTGCGCTGGGGCTGGTGGCGCTGCTGTTTCTGTTCCCCTTCTTCTGGATGGTGTCCAACGCCGTGCGCAGCAATGCCGAGGTGCTGGCCATTCCCGTGCGCATCCTGCCCAGCGTGTTCGAATGGGACAATTTTGCCAAGGCGTGGACGCAGCTGCCCTTTGGCCGTTTCTTTCTCAACAGCATGATCGTCTCGGTCAGTGTGACGGCCATTACCGTGGTGGTGTCCTGCCTGTCGGGCTATGCCTTCGCCCGGCTCAAGTTTCCCGGCCGTGATGCCCTGCTCATGGGCTATATCGCGACCCTGATGGTGCCAGCCATCATGCTGATCATTCCCCTGTTCCTGATCGTCAACAGCCTGGGCATGGTCAATACCTTCCAGGGCGTCATCCTGCCCGTGGCCTTCGGCACCTTCGGGGCCTTCCTGATGCGCCAGTTCTTTCTCTCCATTCCCATGGAACTGGAGGAGGCGGCCCGCATCGATGGTGCATCGCGCCTGCGCATTCTGGTCAGCATTATCGTGCCGCTGTCCATGCCGGCCATCGGGCTGCTTTCGCTGTTCACCTTCATCGGGCAGTGGAACAATTTCCTCTGGCCGCTCATCGTCATGACGGGTTCGGACAATGCGACCCTGCCAGTGGGGCTGACGCTGTTTCAGACCCAGCAGGGCACGGCCTGGAACTACATCATGGCTGGCGCAACGCTCTCCATGCTGCCTGGCATCATCCTCGCCATCATCCTGCAAAAGCTCATCTACAACAGCATCGCCCTCAATGCCGGCATGGGCGGGCGCTAGTCATTCATCGGATTTACGGGAGCCACAGTCATGGCCAACATCAGCATTCGCAGCGCAGTCAAGGCCTATGGATCGGTCGAGGTGCTTCACGGCGTATCGGTGGACGCCCATGACGGCGAGTTCGTGGTTCTCGTCGGCCCATCGGGCTGCGGCAAGTCCACCCTGTTGCGCATGATCGCCGGGCTTGAAAGCATCACCGACGGCGAAATCGAGATCGGGGGACGCGTCGTCAACGAACTCGAGCCCAAGGAACGCGACATCGCCATGGTATTCCAGTCCTATGCGCTTTATCCGCATATGACGGTACGCGACAACATGGCCTTTGCCCTCAAGCTGGCACGGCGCAGCCGCGAGGACATCGACCGCGAGGTCAATCGGGCCGCTGAAATTCTCGATCTGTCCCTGCTGCTCGATCGTTTTCCGCGCCAATTGTCGGGCGGCCAGCGCCAGCGCGTCGCCATGGGCCGCGCCATTGTGCGCAATCCGGCCGTGTTCCTCTTCGACGAGCCGCTGAGCAATCTCGATGCCAAGCTGCGCGTGCAGATGCGCGGCGAAATCAAGGCACTGCACCAGCGTCTGGGCGCCACCATGGTCTATGTGACGCATGACCAGATGGAGGCCATGACCATGGCCGACCGGATCGTGGTGATGCGCGCCGGGCGCATCGAGCAGGTCGGCACCCCGCTCGATATCTACGATCACCCTGCCAATAGTTTTGTGGCCGGCTTCATCGGATCGCCATCGATGAACCTGATCGATGGCACGGTGGTCGAGACGGGCGGCGGCGTCGCCATGCGCGATGGCGATGGACTGGACTGGCCACTGCCAGCCGCTGCGCAGGCCCAACTGGGGCAGGCGGTGACGCTGGGCGTCCGGCCCGAACACATCGTGGTGGGTCACGGCGGCATCGGTGGCACCGTCGTCAATATCGAGCCGACCGGTTCCGATACTCATCTGCAGCTGCAGGTGGGCAAGCACCCCATCATGGTGGTGCTGCATGATCGCCTGAGCGCATCGATTGGCGCGCCAATCACCATTACCATCGATCCGGAGCGGGCCAGCCTGTTCCACCACGCGACGGGTGTGCGCCTTGCATGACGGGTCACGCCGGGCATGACGGGACACACCGGGCGGTGCGGCGTTCCCTGCGCGGGCACGGTGACGCAATCGCTGAAAGGTCGATGTCGACAGCTTTTTGGGTGTGGCGGATGACTAGCGACAGGCGGGAAGCTGCTAAGGCTTGGCACAGCGCAACATAACTGCCCACGAGTAGAGCCAGCATGAGAGCCAGTCTGAGAGCGAAGGCCATTGCCGTCTGCGACGACAAGATCGCCAAAAAGGGCGATGGCGTGGGCCTGTCGTTCTATGCCTTTTTTGCCAACCGCAACGATGATCCCGATCTGCTGATGGAAGCCGCCCAGTGGTGGATCAAGACGCACGCCCTCGATCACTTCGAAAAGGCGATCAAGATCCGCGACATGATCAAGTCCGGGCTTTAGCCAGCATCCGCGCAGCTCGCCCAGCTGTTGCACGCCACAGCCGGCAAGGCCGCCGCGACGCCGCCTGGGCAACCGGACCCGGGAAGCCATCGCAAAGGGCGTAGTTGCCCACGCCTGTTCGGCTCAGAACGAGCCGAACAATGCCTTCTGGGCGATTTTGAGGGCGCTGATGGCGTCGTGCCTGCTCTGGGCTTCCTTGAGCGCATCGATATCGAGAACATCGAGACCCCGTCCGGCGGCCTTGAGGAAGTCGATGGCATGGGTGGCGGCTGCAACGCTGTCCTCACGGAACGGGAACTGGTCGAGCTGCCAGACGCCTTCCCACTTGTTCTTGCGCAGCACATAGAAGAACTCGAACAGCTCGATCGGGTGCAGGCTGCCCGCGATCAGATCATCGTCCCAGGAGCGGTAGTTGTCGTTGACGTCCATGCCGAACAGCCGGCCATAGTCGATCGCCATCTGGGCGCTGTCGGCCGCCGATTCCCCGCCGAACAGGGCATGGCCAAAGTCGAGCAGGATGCCGACATTGGGCAGACCGATCTTTTCGATGCCCAGCAGCGTGCGCGCCAGGGAGTCAAAGCTCATATGCACGCGCGGCTCGCGTGGCTTGTATTCGATGACGAACTTGAGGTCGGGGTTTTCGCTGGCCAATTGGCCGACGCCATCAAGCGAATGCTTCCACAGCGTGCCGTGATCGACCTGGAAGGGATAATCCCAGCCGTCCTGGCCGGGCCACAGCTTGACGTAATCGGCGCCGAAATAGCGGACCTGTTCGGCCGCATCGGTGATCAGTTCATGGGCCCGACGGCGTACGCCGGCATCGGGATTGGTAAAAGCGCCCTTGGCAAACTCGCGGGTGTAGATTTCGGGCGTAATGCCGATGACGCTCAGATTGTTGCGGTCGAGCGCGACCTTGATCTGTTCCTTGCTGAATTCGCCGCCGAAATAGGGGTAGTTGATGTCGACGACCGAGAGGTCCTTGACCTGGCCGGCAATATCGATGGCTTCGATGACGCTGCGCGGCGGGCCGTAGCCGTCGGTGGCATAGCGATCCACATAGGTGGCAAAGTGCCAGATGCCGGCGCCATAACGCTGGTTGCTCATGATTGTCCTCCATTATTGTCTGTTGTCAGGGTCTGCGCCACGGCAGCATGCCAGCGCTGGCGATGGGCGATACGGGCGGGCTCGGCCATGGCCGGGCTGAATTTTCCGGCGGCGGGCACCGGGGCCATCTCGATGCCCAGGCTGGCGAAGGCCAAGGCCGCAGCGCCCAGCGCGCTGACCTCGGCCGCTGCTGCCGTGGCAACGCTGCGCCCCAGGATATCGGCCTGGAACTGCATCAGGAAACTGTTGCGCGAGGCGCCGCCATCGGCCCGCAGCTCCGCCAGGGGCATGCCCATATCGTGTTCCATGGCGTTGAAGACGTCGCTGACCTGAAAGGCAATGGCCTCGAGTGCGGCACGCGCCAGATGGGCCGGCGTGGTGCCCAGCGACAGCCCGGCAACGGTTCCACGAGCGTCCGCCCGCCAATAGGGTGCGCCCAGGCCGACGAGGGCAGGCACGAAGGTTGCGCCATTGCTGTCAGCCACGCTGTCGGCCAGCGTCGAGAGGGCGGCAACGTCGGGCAGGCCCAGCAATTGCGCCATAAAGGCCGCGGCCTGGCCCGATACCGAGATATTGCCTTCGAGCGCCCGCACCACCTGCCCGCCCTGGCTCCAGGCGATGGTGCTCGAAAGGCCATGGCGCGACAGCACGCGTTCGGGCGTCAGGCTCATCAGCGAGGTGCCGGTGCCATAGGTGGCCTTGACCGTACCGGGTGTGCGCACGCCGTGGCCGAACAGGGCTGCGTGGGAATCCCCGATCATGGCGCGGATCGGCACGCCGGAGGGCAGGGCGCTGACCCCGGCGGCGACACGACCGAATTCGGCGTCCGAAGACCATACCTCGGGCAGTAGCGACAGCGGCACATCAAAGAGGGCCGCGAGATCGGCGTCCCACGCGAGCGCCTGGGTATTGAACAATTGCGTGCGCGAGGCGTTGGAGTGGTCGGTGGCGTGAACTTTGCCCCCGGTCAGGTTCCACAGCAGCCAGCTGTCGACCGTGCCGACACGCAGCGCGCCCGCCTGCGCCCGGGCCCTGGCGCCTTCGGTATTGTCGAGCAGCCAGGCAATCTTGCCGGCGGGAAACAGGGGGTCGAGCGCCAGGCCGGTCTTGCTCTCGATCCCCTGCGCATGGCCGGCGGCGCGCAATGCGTCGCATTTGGGGGCCGAGCGGCGGCATTGCCAGATGATGCACGGGCCGATCGGCGCGCCGGTTACC
>JAHJOS010000638.1 GCA_018820005.1 Alphaproteobacteria bacterium
GCGACCAGATGATTGTTGGCAGAGGAGAAGCGGGAGGGAAATCGCGGCAGCCAGAAGGCACTGGCGGCAAGGATCTGCGCAGCATTCTCGCGGATGCTCTCGCCCATGCGATCGCCGACCAGAGCGAGGGTGACAACGATATTGATCGCGCGCAGGGCGACCTCGATGCCTGAGGCCCAGCCGACGCCGCCAAAGGGCGGATTGGCCGCGTGCCAGCTGTCGATGGCGTCGGCAATGGCCTTCAGGCTCGCGCCATCGCCGGTCAGGCAATGATGTGTCGCCAGCACCGGCAGAAACTGCAGCCGGTTGATTTCCCAGACATATTTGATGTCGCCTCTGGACCCATCGTGGCGGAAATCGATGTCGAAGGCATAGGTCTGCGGCCCGGGCCACAGCGTTGAGGTCACCGGGTCCAGACGCCAGAGATCGGGGGGAAACAGCGCCTCGGGCTGACGCTGGGGCCATTCGCGCCCAAGGGCCGCATAGCGCCCCGCCAGTATTTCTGCCGCCGCCGCAGCGATGGCATCGCGCTGTGCAGCCGACGCGCCAGGGACGCGGGCAGGCAATGAGGGCAGCACTGAATGCAGCGTTCGCCCGGCAAAGGCCGACCAGCTCTGGTGACGGCGCCGGGACACCCACTTGCGGGCCTTTTCGACCAGCCGATGAGCGACTTCGGCGGGCTCCATGCTGCGCAGACGATTGAGATACCAGGAAAGCGTCATGGAAAATCCTGCTCTTTGGGCTGTCATATACCAATTGCCCAGAAACCTGCCGCACCGGCGCTGCGTTTTCGGCGCGATGGGTTAACATCGCCCGAGTCTGGGGGAGTGCAGTGATGAAGCCTATGGGTGCAATATTGGCGGCGGTGCTGGCCGTGACCTCCCCCGCACTTGGCGCGCCGATCAAGCTTGACCGCGGCGTAGGCGTACATGAGTGGCTCAACTGGTCGCCGCTCGATGCCGACGGCAGCTACCGCTGGCCGCCCTACCGGGACCAGCAGGAATGGCTCTCGGGCGGGCGCCCGATCAGCGACTGGGCGCCGGGCGACCAGTTCGAACGCATCCGGGCCATGGGCTTTGACTTCGTCCGGCTCAGTGTCGATCCCGGCCCGTTGCTGGCCACCCAAGGGGCCAAGCGGGATGAGGCGCTCGACGTCCTTGCGGCAGCGGTACGGACGATCACTGCAGCCGATCTCAAGTTGGTATTCGACCTGCACGGCGTGAGCCAGGTGCCACAATACGGTATGGAAGCCATCTATGGCGGGGCCGACAGCGATGGCGTTGCGCACTATCGGGCCATGGTGGCCGATGTGGCCGCCATGCTGGTCGAGGTGGGGACAGGCGACGTTGCCCTCGAGCCCTATAACGAACCGGCCTATTATCCCTGCGACGCCAGCGGCACCGACGACTGGCAGCGCATCATGGCCCAGACCGTGGCTGACATCAGGGCGGTCAGTACCGAGCTGACTATTGTGGCGACCGGCGCCTGTGGCGGCAGCATCACCGGACTGACCAATCTCAATCCCGGGTTTGATGATCCCAACCTGCTCTACAGCTTCCACATGTACGAGCCGCATAGCTTTACCCATCAGCGCATGGACGACCCTGAAGGCTTCGCATCGGGCCTGCCCTGGCCAGCCGCGACGGGGACCCCGGAGCAGGCGATCGAGGCCTTGCGCGCGCATATGAATGCCGCCGGGATCGACGCGGGCCATCAGGCCGCCAATATCATTGCGCTGCAGGGCGAGGTGGCCAGTTATTTTCGGGAGAACTGGGGGCAAAGCCAGCTCGATGGTCGCTTTGAAGAAGCCGCGACCTGGGCGCTTGGGCACGGCATTGAACCCTCGCGCCTGTTCATGGGCGAGTTCGGCGCCATTCTGATGTCAGCCGATGGCCGCATGGGCGCCTTCAATGCAGATCGTCTGCGCTATCTGACGGCAGTACGGATGGAAGCTGAGAGATACGGCATGCCCTGGTCCATCTGGGAGTATTCGAACCCCTATGGCATGAGTGTCATTCTGCCGGTTGGCCCGGCGGTGCCCGATACGGAAATGCTGCAGGCGCTCGGACTGGCCCTGGCTCAGTAGGTGGCGAAATCGAGCCGCTGATCGATGAAAGCGCGCTTGCCGCTGCGACCGGTGTAGATCTTTTCGACTGGTCGCGCGGTGAAGTGTAGTCGGTTGTGGCAGATCGCATCGAGCTCTTTGACGAGGCGCGCAGCGTCGCTCGGAGTGCCATCCTTGGCCGGCACATAGCGGAACTCGACCTCGCCCGGTTCATCCTGGAAGAACTGGTACTCGGCAATGCCGGCGAAGAACTCCTGGTTCTCCGGCGTCATATCGGTGGTAACCACCCGCGTTCCATCGCGTGCAACCAGATAGTCCGGCTTGCGTCGGGGCGAAAGATCGCTCACTCGCATACGCTGCCCATTTTCCGCCGTCGGCAATTGTACGAGCCGGCCAATGTCGCCAGTGTCGTAGCGGATCATCGGCATGCCTGTGGACAGGAAACCCGTGCCGATAACCCGACCTTCCTGGCCGATCTCTGTTACCGGCTTCCCCTGCGCGTCGACCAGTTCCGCCAGGCCATAGAGGGGATTGAATTCATAAGTGCCTTGGGCGCCAGGCACTTCGGCCGCAAAAAGCACCTTCTCGCTCAGCCCATAGAAGCAGGAGAATTGCGGGTTCCCCAGAACGCGCGAAATGAAGCGCCGCTGGTGCGCGAACGTCGGCTCCGAAATGGGCATCAGACCCTTGATCGGCTTTTTCGGCGTCCTGCCCAGAACCTCCATCTGGCGGCAGAAAAGCTCGATCGCCGATGGATAGCCGTAGATGTACTGCACGCCACGCGCGTCGATCAGATCGAGAAAGAGCGAGGCATCTTGGGGGGTCAATGGATAGACCGACAGGCGCAATTCCTTGAGTGCCGGATCCCAATCGTGAAGATTTATCCCCCGGGGATCCAGGCCGAAGCCGCGCAGACAAACCCGGGCATCGCCCTCCGAATAGCCGATACGGGACCACACGTCATAGACAAAGGCGATCTCGCGCGTGCTGCGGCCCTTGTCGAGATAGAAGCCAAAAGGCGCCTCGGAATTGGAACCACTTGTCTCGACCCAGTCGACCTCACTAAGCGGCACGGCGAGCGCCCGCTTGCCCGCAGCGCCAATGGCCGCCTTGTCCAGGATCGGCAGCCTGGTGATGTCGGAAAGCGAGAGGCTAGCGGGATCAAACGCACTGCCGAAAGTCGCGTCGATCAATTCACGGTAGAAAGGGCTACCCTTGTGGGCCTTGGCCACCAGCGCCTGCAGTGACTGCAATTGCATTTGCGCGGCATAGACGTGGTCATGCTGTGCCCGCGCGATTTTTTTGCGCTGCTCGCGATAGGTCGTCCCATACTTGAGCATGGCAGGCATCAGGCCGATAACCGGCCGTGCCGCCATTCTCAGCCACCTCGGGCCCCGAACATAGGCACCGCGTGCCCGATCCAGCCAACTCATTCTTCCCCCCGGAATACTGCACGAAAGCTCATCCACTCGCCGGCGAGCCTGAATTCAACCGGACGCATGGTTTGCTTGAATTGAGTATATCCATCACCTGGACGCAGCCCGCCGATATCGAACTGGCGCACGCCGCGCCGCTTCATCTCCTTGATCACGGCCCACATCAGAAAATTGCCAGCGTTCACCCGTCGCCCGTCGGGCCCAAACCAGCCAATATGATATTCCGCGCAATCGCCAAAGCGCACCACCGACATGCCGGCGACAGGCTGCCCGTTGTGCACCATCTGAAAGACCAGCACGTTCTGCGGTGCCGCAGCACGTATGCCGCCCAGCAGTGTCGGCGACGGCCCGGCGAATTTCTTGTCGCTCATGTTGGCGACGTGCCGATCAATGAGCCACTGATAACTTGCCTCGTCATCGTGGATATTGAGCTCAGCCCCAGCCTTTTGCGCCTGACGCCACCGGTTGCGAAACGTCGAGCCCAAGCCAGACCATATAGCTTCCTCGTCACCGGTCAGATCAAGTCTACCGGAGCGCCAGCCATTGTCGTGGCGCAAGCGAAAACCGGCTCTGGTCAGGATGGCCGTGCTCTCCGGCCCATGCGGCAGCGCAGGCGCAATCAGCAAAGGCCCCTGCCAGCGCCGACGCACGGCAGTATAGATCGCGGCCAGATCGTCGTCTGTCATATCCGCGTCGAGCAGCACAGGGCCACGATTGAGACGGGCGAGCACAGTGACACCGAGGACCCGCCGCACCAGTACTGTAGCAATGGCCAACGTCCGGCCATCGCGCTGAAAAGCTACGCGAACGATTCCCCAACCCTCAGCACGCTTGCCCTCGCCATAGGCAAACGACTGGGGCAAGTGCGGCACGGCTGCTTGTGCCAAGAGGTCGTCCCAAGCGGCGTGATCGGACACCGGAACGACAGCAATGGCAGCGCGCTCATTCATGACGTGAAAATGGCTTTGTAGTACGACCTAAAGCAGATCAACATCTGGTCAAATATCTCCAGGCAAACGAGAAAAGATGTTGCTGTGGACGGCACTATCGATCAGAAAACCTTACAGTCGGGTTAGGAGGGACCAACTGAGCTAGTCCAGACGTCGCGGATGGCTCTTGCAAATGGCGCCAGATCCAGCCGCTCCCGGTGTACGATCTGGGCGTTTTGGCCAAGACGATCACGCAGCGCTCGATCCTCGACCAGACGCGTCAGGGCAGCGGTCAGAGCTTCGACGTCACCCGGCTGCACCAGAAGGCCTGTCTCGCCATCGGTAATGATGTCTTCAACCGCGCCAACAGGCGTCGTGACAACAGCAAGACCCGCAGCCATCCCCTCGATGACCGAGACCGGCAGGTTTTCGGCAAATGATGGCAGCACGAGGATATCGGCCGAGGCGATCAACTGTGCGACAGTGTCAGGCCCGACCCAGCCCGGCAGGGCAACGCGATCGGCCATGCCCAGTTCGGTTGCCCTGGCGCGAGCAGCGTCTACCGCGCCATCTCCGGCGATAGTCGCGCGCCAGTGCGGGTTCTCCCGCATGCGAAACAGTGCTTCCCCCAGTTGCGGCACGCCCTTGCGGTCGCCAATGCGGCCGAGAAACAGCATGTGTACGGTGTCTCCGCCCCCCAGGTGTGGCAGCCGCGGCACCTCTGTGGCGTTGGGAACAATCACGATCCTGTCTGCTGCACCAGGCGCCCGGCTCGAGATGAAAGTGCGCCAGACACGGCCAAGTACCACCACATGGGCTGCATGTTCAAACATGTCGCGGATCAGGCGGCTGCCAAGGCCGTTACCGGCCTTCCAGAACGTCTGATATTCCGCGCCGTGCAGGTGCAGCACATAAGGTACCCCGAGCAGCCGGGCGAACCGCGCAATCACGATCTTGCGGTAAGTACTGCCATTGCTCGACACGTTGAGGTGCACGACATCGACATTGCCGCCCAGCCGCGCCACAAGCAGGCGCAGGCAAAAACACGTCGCATAGAAAATGGAAAGCGCTACATGGCCTGAGCCACGACTAGGCAGGAACCGGACGTTTAGACCGGGGTGACCTTCACGCTCCAGCTGCATCTTGAGCGTGGCCATGACACGGTCGATACCACCCTGCCCTGAGGTTCCCGAGGGCGTGGCGACCAGGACTTGGAGCAATGGCGTGGCTTTGGAGGGTTCGATCATGGTCGCCTTGCCTAGCCCAATCGCGAAAAACGCGACAGCGCGCGATCAAGTTAAGGTTTACGCGCGGCGGCTTGCTTTAAATTGTCCGCATTCACGCTGACGAGGGTTTGCGCTGGGCGAGCGCGCCGGGGACAGCTAAAGCTGCAACACTTGTAATGCTGCAGCACGTACAATTCTGCCGCATTTGGCCAGCCAGGAACGCCTTTTTTGCTTTTACGTTCAACGCTCATCTATGCGCCGGCAATCCTGCTGACCCGGCTATCGGCCCTGCTGTTGCTGGCCATAGCCACGCGCCTGGTTGACCAGACAGAATATGGCCTGCTGACGCTGGTGGTCACCATCGGCGAAATGACCGATATCGCCACAACCAACTGGCTGCGCATATCCCTGCTGCGCCTGGGTGGCCGCAAGGACATCAGCCGGGGCAGCCTGTTTCTGGCAGGCCGGGTGATGGTGCTCAGCACGCTGGTGGCGCTGGTGGCATCGGCGGGCGCCTCGATGCTGGTGGCGCCCGATCGCTGGATCGAGTTCGCCCTGGCGGTGGGGGGATATCTGGTGGCCGGCACGCTTGGTCGCTTTGCCCTGACGGTGCTGCAGATGCAGCAACGGCACTCGAGCTATAGCCTGCTCGAGTTCCTGCGCGCCATTCTGCAACTCGTGCTGCCGCTGCTGGCCATCACCATCCTGCCGGGATCCTTCCTTGCCGTTTCGCTGGGATCAAGCCTTGGCGTGCTCATCGCCGGGCTGGTTGCCGGCGCATTGGCATGGCGCAAGGTTGTCGCGGGGAGCGCCAGCTTCACCCAGCGCGAGTTCTTTGCCTTCGGCATTCCCCTGGTGGTGATGGCGCTGGTCGGCTTCGGACTCAACAATGCCGAGCGCCTGTTCCT
The DNA here is from genome assembly GCA_018820005.1 of Alphaproteobacteria bacterium. Lineage (GTDB taxonomy): Bacteria > Pseudomonadota > Alphaproteobacteria > Rhizobiales > Devosiaceae > Devosia. The sequence continues at coordinate 6,565 of JAHJOS010000638.1, forward strand.
CAATGCCTATTACGACGCCGGCGCCGTCGCCATTTTCGCGGCGGCCTATGCGCTGGCGCGGCAGCCCATCGACATGGTGGCCAATGCCATCAACATGGGCGCCTTTCCCGAGGTGGTCGGCAAGTTCGATAGCGAAGGCCCAGATGCCGCCGCCGCGTTCCTGTCGCGCATCATGGCCCTGATGCTGCGGCTATGCCTGCCCGTGGCGGCCCTGCTGGTGGCACTGGGGTCCCAGATTACGGCCGTCGTCTTGCCGGCGGACTACCATGGCCATGTCGACCAGCTGTTTCCCATCATCGCCTTTTCGATCCTGTGCACCAATCTGGCCAGCTTCGTTTATGGCAGCGTGGTGCATGCGCACAAAAAGCCGTGGCTGCTGGTTTGGGTCAACGCCATTGGATCGATCGGCACGATCGGCCTGTCGCTGCTGCTGATCCCCGGCATGGCCGAGACCGGCGCGGCACTGGCGCTTGCCGGGGGAACGCTGGTGCATCTGGCAACCTGCATCATCATCAGCGAGCGGCTGACCCATGTGCCGGTGCCGTGGCGGGACCTGTCGATTTCGCTGGGCATCGCCCTGATGACGGGCGTGGTCGCCGCATTGGGCAGCGCGGGCCTGGGCGAAGCGGCCGCGATTGTCCGGCTTCTGGTAGGGGGCATGGCGGGCGGGGCGACGTTCCTGGCGCTCAACGCCCTGTTCCACCGCGACGAGACGCTGGCATTGGCGCATCGTCTGCGGGCCAGGCTGGGACTTGCCTGAGCCTCGATCTCAGCGGGACCTGGACTTGTTGCGATAGGCGCGCCACAGCAGGACGGCGAAGGCCGTATTGGTTTCGTAGTAGCGGCGCCACAGCCGGCGCGGCTCCTGCGCGATGCGGTAGAGCCACTCCAGCCCCAGGCGCTGTACCAGCACCGGAGCGCGGGACACCTTGCCGCCATAGACGTCAAAGCTGCCGCCCACGCCCATCACGAAACTGGGCGACAGCTCATGCCGGTAGCGCTTGAGGAAGCGCTCCTTGCGCGGGGTCGGCAAAGCCACGAACAGGCAATCGGCGCCCGAGGCATTGATGGCGGCCACCACCTCGGCGTCCTCATCGACACTGAAATAGCCATTGCGCATGCCGGCGATTTCAAGGGTCGGATATTGTATCGCCAATCTGGCGGCAACGGCTTCGAGCACATGCTGTTCCGCGCCCAGCAGGAAGGGGCGATAGCCCTTTTGCGCACACAAAGCGAACGTGCCGCTCATCACATCGATGCCAGCGACCCGCTCGGTGATGTCCACGCCCATCAGGCGCGCGCCCCAGACGACGCCGGCCCCATCGACGTTGATGACATCGGCGGTGGAGACGTCTTCGCGCAGCTCGGCATTCTTGCCCATGGTCACCAGCTTGGCGACATTGACCACCGTGTGCAGCATGGGGCGGCGTGTCCGCATCGCCTCATCGGCCAGCGCCAGCGTTTCCGCCATGGTGAGGACGTGCATCGGGGCGTCGAGAAAGACGCGGCGACGCTGCGCCAGCAAGTCGTGCTTGTCCCAGCCGAAATGTTCCATGCTCAGCATCCCCCCTGCGGATGCAGACGGATTGGGGTCGCAGATGATGGAAAGGTGGTGTTCATTGGTCGTCCTTGCCGCAAAGCTGCGGTGACCGCACCGTCCACCGCATCTGTGCTATAGCCGCTTTGCGTTAACGGTGAACGTCAGGCATTTCCGTATAGTTAAGCGGAAGGGACGTTCACCCTGTTGTGTCCAAGTGCTTGATAAGCTGCACTATGTTGGGCAATCCATGATCATGCCTCACGCCATTTCAACTAAGCCGCATCGCGTCGTCATTGTGCTGGACCCCATTGATGTTCGGGCCTGGCAGATCGAGGTGGTGCGCCGTCTTGAAGCCGCTGGCCATACGGTGGGCACCGAATGCGTCGCAGCCAGTGACCCGGCCAGTCATCGGCTTGATAAGGTGCTCAACCTTGAAGCCCGGCGCTTCGGGCCTTCCCTGGCGAGCCGGACTGCACCGCCGCCAACGGGCCCGCAGATGGACGAGCGGGATCTGGTCATCGATCTCACTGGAACCCTGATGCCGCAGGCCGGCGCGCCGGTGCTGCACCTCCAATTCAATGGCCAGCGCAGCTTTGCCGACGGCCTGACGCAGATCATCGCCAGCGGCAGTATGCCTGACATCACGGCGTTCCTGGATAGCGCACCGGCTGGTGTGGCCCGGCCCATGCTCTCTGACCGGCTCTGGCTGTCGCGGGCCAGCAATGAAATTTTGTCTGGCGCCATTGGGCTGGTGGAGCAATTTGTCGCGCGCTTCTTTGCTGGCGCGATCACCGCTGTTGCGGCGCCCGAAAAGGCAAACCCGGTCCGTGGGTTCTGGCGGCACTATGTGCCGGCGCTGGGACGCAACGTAGCCTTGCGGGTCTATCAAAAGCTGCGGACGCGGCGGCCATTCTACTGGCAGGTCGCCTATCGGCAGGTCGATGGCACGGACGTCGCAGCCACTACGGCACTGGACGGCGCAGCCTTCTCAGTCCTGCCCGACGATGGACAGCGGTTCTATGCCGACCCCTTCGTCGTCACCCGCCAGGGAAAGACATTCCTGTTTGTCGAAGAATACCCCTATGCGACGGCACGGGGCGTGATCTCGGTTGCCGAACAGCAGGCGGACGGCAGCTTTGGTGTACCCCAGGTCGTGCTCGAAGAACCCTACCATCTATCATACCCGCAGGTCTTTGCGCATGCCGGGGACATGTTCATGCTGCCCGAAAGCGGCGGCGCCAGGCGGCTCGTGCTCTATCGCGCCACCGCATTTCCCGATCAATGGGTCGTCGACACGGTATTGGTCGAGGGCCGCGATATCAACGACGCGACCCTTCTCGAGCGCGATGGCAAGTACTGGCTGTTTGCCACGGAGCGGCGCGGCGCGGGCAGCGCATCC
>JAHJOS010000639.1 GCA_018820005.1 Alphaproteobacteria bacterium
CGCCTTCGTCCGCCAGGACGGCGCCGGCTCGAGCTGACTTCGAACCGGCCGCTCTGCGGCAACATCGCTCCTGTGGAGCGATTTTGGGTGAGAAGGCCGTGAGGCCTATGGCCGAATGGCACGAAGCCACGGCTCATCCATCAAAAAGGCCCGCTCGCGCGGGCCTTTTCTTTTGGCGCGGGGCTTAGCGCATATATTGGATATGCGGCCTGCCATGATGGGGCGAGGGCGCTACGCTGGCATCGACGCGAAACACGTCGCGCAGCAATTGGGTGGTCAGCACCGCCTCTGGCGTGCCATGGGCGACGACACGGCCCTTGTCGAGCACCACCAGACGATCGCAGAACATGGCCGCATGGTTCAGATCATGGATAGCGATGATCGAGGTCAGCGAGATGGCCGAGATCAGGCGCAGCAGCTCGATCTGGTGCTCGATGTCGAGATGATTGGTCGGCTCGTCGAGCAGCAGTTCGCTGGGCGCCTGCGCTAGCGCCCGGGCGATATGGACGCGCTGGCGTTCCCCACCCGACAGGCTCTGCCAATACTGCCCCTGTCGATCAGCCATGCTGACCCGCGCCAGCGCGCCATCAACAATCTCATCATCGGCTCGGGTCCAGCCACCCAGCGGCGGATGGTGCGGAATGCGGCCGAGCTTGACCACATCGCGCACCTGCACATGGGACTCGGTATTGCCATGCTGCTCGACCAGCGCAATGCGCCGGGCGATGGCGCCGCGCTTGAACTGACGCAGGGGCCTGTCATCGAGCGTGACCGTGCCCGACTGCGGCGTGCGCAGCCCCGCCATCAGCCGCAACAAGGAGGATTTGCCCGAGCCATTGGGCCCCAGAAGGCCCAGCATCTTGCCCGGTTCGGCTGCCAGCGAGACGCCATCGACGATGGTGGTCTGGCCGATTTTCCAGGTGAGGTTTTCTGCCTTGAGCGTCATTTTGCGCGCTGCGACCTGTAGAGAATGACCGAAAAGAACGGCACGCCGACCAGCGCCGTAACCACGCCAATGGGCAGCACCTGCTGCGGCAGGACCACGCGCGAGACGATGTCGGCGACAACCAGGAAAATGGCGCCGGTAACGGCGCAGGTCGGCAACAGCCGCATATGGGACGGGCCGACGATAAAGCGGGCAGCGTGCGGCACGACCAGACCCACAAAACCGATCGAGCCAACCATGGAGACAATAGTGGCCGTCACCAATGCGGTGACACCAAACAGGATGACCCGTACCGCATCGACGGGAATGCCAAGTGAGGCCGCCGCATCATCGCCGAACGCAAAGGCATCCAGGGCCCTGGCAAAATAGAGGCTGACGGCAAGCCCGATCAGCACCACAACAAGCGCCAGTTCGAACTCGGGCCAGCGCACGCCGCCGAAGCTGCCCAGCAACCAGAACATGACGTCGCGCGCCTGCTGGGCATTGCCCGAGGTGCTCACGACATAGGCGGTGAGCGCATTGAACAACTGGCTGGCGGCAACACCGGCCAGAATGGTCTTGCCGGCACCGGCGCGCGCGCCATCCGACAGCAGCGCCACAAAGACAAAGGCGGCAAGCGCCCCCGCAAAGGCCCCGGCCGAAAGCGTCACCGCACCGGCCCCCAGGCCCAGGATCATGATGGCAACCGCGCCGGTGGAGGCGCCGGCGGACACGCCCAGCACATAGGGTTCGGCCAGGGCATTGCGCAGCAGCGACTGCAGGATCGCCCCGCACAGCGCCAGCCCCGCGCCGCAGCAGGCCGCAACCAGCGCGCGGCTGAGGCGATAGTCCCAGATGACGCTCTGGAAGATGGGGTCGATCTCGACCGCGCTCCATCCCAGCCGATTGGTGACGGCAAAAAACGTCGCGTCGAGCGGGATCGACATTTCACCGATGCCGGTGCCGGCCGCCACGGCAACCAGCAACAGGACAATGGACAGCAAAAGGAACAGGCCGAGACCGGCCTGCTCCCCAATGAGGCGGTTGCGTACACTCACTTGAACAGGCCGAGCGCTTCCAGCTGATCGGCAATCTGTTCGGCGCCATAGATGGTGCGAATGGTTGGGTTCATCGCCTGCGCATCCATCACCACCATCCGGTTCTGCTTGACCGCTTCAAGCTGGCTGATGGCGGGATCAGCCTTGAGGAAGGCGATCTTGTTGGCGGCCTTGTCGAGCTGCCAGCCACGGGTCAGCGCGACTTCGCCCACCACGATCACATCGGGATTGGCCGCCATGATGCCTTCCCAGCTGACCGTGGGCCATTCCACCTCGGTCTGGATCACATTGTGGCCGCCCAAGAGGTCGGCAATGAAGCCTGAGGCACCATTCTTGCCGCCGAGATAGGCGTCGGCGTCGGGGGCTGGGCTGGAAAACCAGAAGGCGTAGGACAGATCTTGCGCCCCGCTCGACACCCGGGCACGCAGAGCCGCTTCACGCGCCTTGAAATCGGCGATCAGGGCCTGGCCGCGGTCCTGCACGTCAAAGATCTGCGAGAGCTCATCGATCTCCTGATAGAGCAGATCCATGCTCCACAGCTGGGCGCGCGCGCCATGCACGTCGCCGCTGTCGTGATTGGCTGTGCACAGGCCCGGCGACAGATAGCTGTTGATGCCCAGATTGGCGAAGTCCTCGCGCTTGGCAACCTTGCTTTCGGGCCCCAGCAAATGGGCCAGCTGTGCCGCCACGAAATCGGGGCGCTCGGCCAGGATCGACTCCAGGGTCGGGATCTCCTGGGAGAGCCGCTTGACCTTGGCATTGGCCTCAGCCAGCTCGGGCAGGACTTCTGACGGCCAGAACGCCGTGCCCACCATGGAGTCCTCGACACCCAGCAGCAGCAGGATTTCGGCGCTGTTCTGCCCCAGCGTGACGGCGCGCTCCGGCGCCTTCTCGAAGGTCAGCGCGACGCCACAATTATCGAGGGTGAGCGGATAGACCGTTGCAGCGGCCTGGGCCGGCGTAAGGGACAGGGCAAGAGGGAGCATCAGGCCGCAAAGGACGCCGAACGACTTCACCGAGAACATAGACAATATCCGAAATAGGGAGGGAGCAAGGACGGTACGAAACCGAAAAACTCCCTATCGGGGATCGCCCGCAATAACAAGACTTAAAAAGTCATGTTAAGCCGGAGCCGCACAGACGTGGCTGGTCATCTCAGCGGCCGCGCATAAACCGAGTGACGTCTTGTCGATCCCGGACAGGTTCGTTCGTCGTATCAGTATCAAGGCTGCAGCATCGGCTGCGCCATACGGAGACATTTCAGATGCGCTATTTCATGGCTATCATCCCGCCTGCCGACCTCAAGCCGGAAGACATCTCCCAGGGGCTGATGGACGCCATGGGCCCCTGGATGGAACAGCACCTCGGAGACGGCACACTGGTGTCGACAGGCGGGCTCAAGCCAGCTGGTGAAGGTAAGCGCCTCAAGGGCCACACTGGCAAAGTGCTGATCGCCGACGGCCCGTTTGCCGAGGCCAAGGAGGTGATCGGAGGCTATGCGGTGTTCGAGGCGCCCGATCTGGCAGCGGCCACGGCGCTTGCAGGCCAATTCCTGCAGCTGCACATCGACAACGGCCTGACCGAGGTCACGCTGGAACTGCGCGAAATAGCTGGTGGCGCCAATTATTGAGCGGCCCATCACGGCCGAACAGGCAGATGACAAGGGACGCCCGAGCGCTTTGCTCGGGTGTCCCTGATGTATCGATCAGCCGCGTGGGGCAAACAGGCGGTCGGCGATGCGGCTGTTGCGGTCGGCGGCCAGACCCGGAATGAGCAGAGCGTCGACCAGCCACCACAGGCCCACCACGAACCACAAAAAGCCCAAGATGCCAAACGAGACAAAGCTGAGCAGCAGTGTCACCGCCGACAGCGCCAGCATGACAAAGCCGCTCAGTGGCCGCCCCAGGTAGAACCGGTGCGCGCCCACATAGCCCAGGAAGAACCACAGCACATAGGCAGCGACCAGCGACTTCTTCTCGATATCGTATTGTGCCGAAGTGCGATCCATCGTCATTGGCAAATCTCCATTCGGCATTGAAATGGGGACCAGGAGCCGGCAGTTCAAGGCGCAGGCGGAACTGGGGTGCTTGCGTTGTGGCGCTGACATGACACAGTGTGGCATGACCCAAACCCCTGATGACAGACCTGAAATTTCACTGGTCGGCGGCCGATCCACCGTCAGCCGGCTGGGCGACGCCGTGTTCCGCCAGGCTGCACCCTGGTCAAGGACCACGACTGCCCTGCTCGTCCACCTCGAGCAGGTCGGCTTCACCCATGCCCCGACCGTCATTGGCACCGGCTTTGACGCCAAGGGGCGCGAGATGCTGAGCTATGTCGAAGGCGAGTGCATCCATCCCCTGCCCTGGGACGACGCTGCCCTGCCCGTGATCGGGGACATGCTGCGGCAACTGCATCAGGCAACCGCGTCCTTTGTCGTGCCCGACGATGCCCTATGGCGCCCGTGGTTCGGGCGCGATCTGGGCGCGGCCAGTGTCATTGGGCACTGCGACACCGGCCCCTGGAACATCATTCACCGCAATCGCCGCCCGGTGGCGCTGATCGATTGGGAAGCGGCCGGCCCGGTCGATCCCCTGATCGAACTGGCGCAGGCCTGCTGGCTCAATGCGCAGCTCTATGATGACGACCTGGCCGCCATGTACGGCCTGGGATCGGTCGAGGCCCGGGGACGCCAGGTGCGGCTGCTGCTCGATGGCTATGGCCTGGCGCGCAGCCAGCGCAGCGGCTTTGTCAGCCTGATGCGCGACTTTGCCATCCTGAACGCTGCCAATGAAGCTATCGAGGCCGCCATCACGCCCGAGAGTAGCGATGCGACACCGCTTTGGGCCGTTACCTGGCGCACCCGCAGCGCAGGCTGGATCGTGCGCCATCACGACGCGCTGCAGACTGCCGTCATGGCCGTCTGAGCAGCGCCGGCAGCTTCCCGCTCGCCGACGGGCCGGCTAGCCTTGCTTGCGGGCTTCCAGCAGGCTCTTGAGCGCCAGCAGATCGGTCGTGAGCCACTCCACCGTCGAGTCGAACTGCGCGTCGCCCATCCCGGTGCGCTGCAGATAGGTGAAGGTCAGTTCGGTCCCTGCCAGATTGGGCATCACCCGCATCGGCATGAACAGGACCTCCTCGCCCGGCACGAAGATGGCATGGTCCAGCACGCCCAGTGCATTGGGCGCGATGAAGCGGAAATGCCGTGGCCCCACGGGCATATCGCCCTCCCAGTCGCCGCCGGGAAGTGGTTTGAACGTGTCGGGTTCCACCGCCGCCCAACTGCTGAAATTGGCTGGATCGCTCAAAAAAGCGTAGACCGCCTCAAACGGCAGATCGATAGAAAGGCAGATTGTGTGCGCTCGCCGCATTGACGTTCCCCTGCGTCAAAGAGTGAACACAACAAAAAGCCCGCTTCCGCGGGCTTTTCAATAGAAAACTTTAGCTAACAGACACTTAGCCCTGATGAGCCTTGAAGCGCTTGTCCACCTTGTTGATGATATAAACCCGGCCGCGACGGCGGACGAGCTTGTTCGCGCGGTGGCGAGTCATCAGCGCCTTCAGCGAGTTACGGACTTTCATCGGACGATTCCTTGGTCAAACAAAAGAGGCGCCTGCGCGCCCCGGAAACTTGGCGGCATACATAGGGAAAATGGGAGACCCTGTCAACGCAGCTGAGCCAGCCATTTTGCGCATTTCCCGATAAACTGCGCAATGCAGGCAAGCAGTGGGAATTAACCCATCATACGCAAAGCCAACCTATAATATGCAACGTCGCAATCGAGCTCTGAAACCCTTATGGCCGCAGAAGAAATCACCAAGCGGGGCGTGCTGATCGCCGATAGCTCGCCACACATGGCCGCACTGGTTGCCGTGATGCTGCGCAGCCTCGGGCGGAAAGATATTCGCGAAGCCTATGACGGCACCAAGGCCATGGTCGAACTCAATCGGCGCATCTTTGATGTGCTGATCATCGATGACGGGCTTGAGGGGCTCGACGGCGTGGCGTTGACCCGCAAGCTGCGCGCCATGACCGATAGCCCCAATCGGTCGGTCCCTGTGATCATGATGAGCGCCGCGCCTGACGCCAAGCGCATTGCCGATGCCCGCGACGCCGGCGTCACCGAATTCCTGCGCAAGCCCTTTGCCGCCAACCATCTGCAGACGCGTCTGACCAGCATCGAGGCCAATCCGCGCGGCTTCATCGAGACCGGTGCCTACAAGGGCCCCGATCGCCGGCGCAAGATTGTGGATGTGGGCGAGAGCGAGCGACGGGCCGGCAAGCCCGAAGCTGGCACCACCTGATGCGGCGCCCGCTCGATCTGTCCGCGCATGTCGCGCGCAGCCAGAACGGGCCGTGTTTTATCTGCCAGCTGCTGGACGGCAATCCCGATTACGCTCATCACATCATCGCCCAGGATGACGACAGCATCGTCTTTCTAAGCAAATACCCCACCCTGCCCGGCTATGCCCTGGTGTGTCCCAAGCCGCACTATCAGGATCTGGCCCGCGATATGTCGACAACCCAGTATCTGGCGCTGCAGGGCGTGGTGCACAGGCTTTCGCGGGCGCTGAGCCAGGTGTTCGACGCCGAGCGCATCTATGTGCTCTCGCTGGGCAGTGCCCAGGGCAATAGCCATGTGCATTTTCACGTGGTGCCGCTGCCCAAGGGCGTGCCTTATGCGGACCAGCAATATCATGCGCTGATGGCCGAGCATGGCGTGCTCGACCTGCCCGACGCCGAAATGGCTGCGACCGCCGCGCGCATCGCGGCGGTCTATCGGGACCTCTCGGACTAGGCCGAAGCGCCGATCGGTTCGGCCGCTTCAATCTCGCGCCAGCGATGGCAGGCGACCAGCCGCCCACCATCGAGCGTTTCGAGCACGGGCCGCGTTTCCGCGCATTGCGGTTGAGCAAAGCGGCAGCGCGTGCGGAAGGTGCAGCCCGAGGTCGGATTGATCGGCGAGGGGATTTCTCCCTTGAGGCCATCGATTGTGCGCTGTCGCGCCAGCCGCGGATCAGGGATCGGCACCGCCGTCAAAAGGGCCCGCGTATAGGGGTGCTTGGGGTCCATGTAGATTTCGTCGCCCGTCGCCAGCTCGACGATCCGCCCGAGGTAGAGCACCAGGATACGGTCCGACACATGGCGCACCACGCTCAGATTATGGCTGATGAAGATCAGGGTCAGCCCGAAGGCATCCTTGAGCTCGGCCAACAGATTGAGGATCTGCGCCTGGATCGAGACGTCAAGCGCCGACACCGGCTCATCGCAGACGATCAGCTTGGGTTCGGTCACCAGCGCCCGGGCGATGCCGATGCGCTGCGCCTGACCGCCCGAGAACTCATGGGGATAGCGGTTGATCATTTCGGGCAGCAGGCCCACCGCCGCCATGGTCTTGAGCACGCGTTCGCGCCGCTGCTCCTTGCTCAGTTCGGGCCGCAGCGTGCGCAAGGGATCAGCGATGATCTCGCCCACCGTCATGCGCGGATTGAGCGAGGCCAGCGGGTCCTGGAAGATGATCTGCAGGTCCTGCCGGCGCTTGCGCATCTCTTCGGCCGGCAGCTTGGTGAGGTCCTGACCCAGCCAGAGCACCTGGCCCTGGTCGGGCGACAGCAGCTGCAGGATGCAGCGGCCCAGTGTCGACTTGCCGCTGCCGCTCTCGCCCACAATGCCCAGCGTCTCGTCCTTGCGGATGGTGAAGTTGATATCTTCGAGCGCCGTCAGCGTCAGCGGGCGGGAAAACAGGCCCTCGCCACCAATGGAAAAGGTCTTCTTGAGATTGCGGATCTCAAGCAGGTTTACCGGGGTCTGGTTCATCACGCGACCTTTCCGTAACGCATCGGGCCTTCGTGGAAACAGGCCTTCTCGCGGCCCTCACCCGCCGCGGTCAGCGCCGGGCGCTCAACCATGCAGCGATCAAAGGCAAAGGCACAGCGCGGGTTGAATGCACAGCCCTGGGGCAGGTGTTCAAGGCTGGGCGGCATGCCCTGGATCGGGTCGAGCCGCTCGGCGCGCTTGGCGATATGGGGCGTCGAATGCAACAGCCCCAGCGTATAGGGATGGCGCGGATCGTAGAACAGATCGTCCACGCTGCCCTTTTCGACGGCACGGCCGCCATACATCACCATCATGCGGTCGGCTACGCCGGCGACCACGCCCAGATCATGGGTGATCAGCACCAGCGAAGTGCCGAAATCATCGGTCAGCGTCTTGAACAGATCCAGCATCTGCGCCTGCACCGTCACGTCGAGCGCGGTGGTCGGCTCATCAGCGATCAGGATCTTGGGCTGACACAGTAGCGCCATGGCGATCATGACGCGCTGGCGCATGCCGCCCGAAAGCTGGTGCGGATAGGCATTGGCGCGCTTGGCGGGTTCAGGGATGCCGACCCGTTCCAGCATGGCTATGGCGCTGGCTTCGGCCTGCTTCTGGTCCTGCCCCTTGTGCAGCACCAGCACCTCGGCCAGCTGCTGCTTGAGCCGCAGCGCCGGATTGAGCGAGGTCATGGGGTCCTGAAAGATCATGGCCACGTCGCGGCCACGATATTGGTTGAGCTCGGTCTTGCTGAGGGCCAAGAGGTCGACATCGCCCAGCAACGCCTGGCCGGTGACGGTGCCATTCTTGGCCATAAGGCCCATCAGCGCCAGAAACGCCTGGCTCTTGCCCGAACCGCTTTCACCCACCACGGCCATGGTTTCCCCGGCCTCGAGCGTAAAGTTGAGATTGTTGACCGCCGTCACCTCTGACTCATGCAGGGCAAAGCGGACCGAAAGGTCTTTGACTGTGAGAACCGGAGCCATCAGCGATCCTTGGGGTCGAGCGCGTCACGCAGACCGTCGCCGACAAAAAAGAAGGTGAACAGGATGGTGATGAAGAAGAACAGCGGGAAAGCCAGCTGCCAGATCGTCCCATACTGCATGGTCTGGGCGCCTTCGCTGATCAGCGCACCCAGCGACGTATTGGGTTCCTGCACGCCCAGGCCCAGGAAGGAGATGAAGGATTCCAGCAGGATCATCTCGGGCACCAGCAGCGTGGCATAGATCGCCACAATGCCCAGCAGATTGGGCACGATATGGCGGAAGATCACGTCACGCGGCTTGGAACCGGTGGCAATCGCCGCTTCGACGAACTCGCGGTTTTTCAGCGTCAGGGTCTGCCCGCGCACCACGCGCGACATGCCCAGCCAGGAGATCAGCCCGATGCCGACGAACAACATGATGAACGAGCGGCCAAACACGATCAGCAGCAGGATCAGGATGAACATATAGGGGATCGAATAGATGATATCGACAAAGCGCATCATCAGGCTGTCGAGCCGCCCGCCGAAATAGCCGGCGATCGCGCCATAGATGGTGCCCACGATCACGGCGATGGCCGAGCCAACCAGGCCCACCAGCAGCGAAATCTGCGTGCCCTGGATGACGCGGGAATAAAGATCGCGGCCCACTTCGTCGGTGCCGAAGTAATGGCCGGTTTCCAGAGAGGGTGCCCCGGCGTTGATCACATTGCCCACCACGCTCCAGTCGATCTTTTCGATCGACCAGCGCGCAAAGAACGGCCCCACTATGGTGAACACCACCACGGCCAGCAGCACGATCAGGCTGGTGAGTGCGGCCCGGTTGGCCATGAAGCGGCGACCAGCGTCCTTCCACAGCGAGCGCCCCTTGGCGGGCACTTCGCTGGCAATGGCCTCGGCTGAGGCCACAGACTTGATACGGTTATCGGCAAGCATGGCTTTGCCTCACAATTCGATCTTGGGATCGATCCAGGCATAGAGCACGTCAACGACCAGATTGGCCGTGATGGTGAGTGCTCCAAGCAGGATTGTGATCCCCAGAATGGTGGAATAGTCGCGGTTGAGCGCGCTGTTGACGAAGGCCTGGCCAATGCCGCCGGTGGAGAAGTAGAGATCGATCACCACCGAACCGGTGACCATGCCCACAAACACCGGGCCCAGATAGCTCACCACGGGCAGCAGCGCCGGGCGCAGGGCGTGACCAAAGATCACCTTCCAGCCCGGCAGGCCCTTGGCGCGGGCGGTGCGGATATAGTTGGACCCCAGCACTTCGAGCATGGACGAGCGCGTGATGCGCGCGATATTGGCAAAATAGCTGGTCGCCAGCGCGATCACCGGCAGCACCACATTGCTCCAGTGCCCGCCGTTCCAGCCGCCACCGGGCAGCCAGCGCAGCCACAGCGTGAACACCAGCACCAGAAGGGGCGCCATCACGAAATTGGGCACCACCTGTGCGCCGATCGACACGCCGACCGAGAGGTAATCGGCCCAGCTGTTCTGCCGTACGGCCGCCACCACGCCCAGCGCGATGCCGATCACCGAGGCGGCGACAAAGGCCCAGGCGCCATAGGTGAATGTCACCGGAAAGCCCTGCGCGATGATGTCGTTGACCGAGCGGTCCCGATACTGGAACGAGGGCCCGAAATCGAAGCGGAACACCACATTGTAGATGTACTCGGCCAATTGCTGCCACTCGGGCTTATCGAGCCCATAGCGCGCATAGATATTGTCGAGCACCGCCTGCGGCACGGTCTTTTCGCCGGCAAACGGGTTTCCGGGCGCCATTTTCATCAGAAAGAATGAAACGACGATAAGAACGAGCAGGGTCGGAATCGCGACCGCTAGCCGTTTGAGAATGAACTGGATCATGTGTTTTATCCGGCCGGTTCATGGCGCCTGTCCATGAACGGGAACGCGCCCC
>JAHJOS010000640.1 GCA_018820005.1 Alphaproteobacteria bacterium
ATCATCTGGCGGGCGTGGGCGCGGGCCAGTTCGACCCCGGCGTGGCGACCGCCATCGGAAAAGCTATCGGGCGTGACGTTGAGGATGCCCATCACGAGGGGGCGCTGGCCCAGGATCAGCGGCGCGCGGCTGGGCAGCGCGATGGTGTGACGGGTGTGCATGGGCTGCCTCAGAACGGCCAGACCAGCATCAGCATGGGCACGGCCACGATTACCACAATGAGCGACAATGGCGCCCCCAGGCGCCAGTAGTCGCCGAATTTGTAGCCGCCCGGGCCCATCACCAGCGTGTTGCACTGGTGGCCGATGGGAGTGAGGAAATCACAGCCGGCGCCGATGGCCACTGCGAGCAGGAAGGCTTCGGGCTTATAGCCCAGGTCGGTGGCAAAAGTCGCGGCGATCGGCGCCATGACCAGTACAGTCGCGGCATTGTTGAGGAACGGCGTCACGGCCATCGCTGCAACCATGATCAATGCCAGTGCGCCCCAGCCGGGCATGGTGCTGGCGGTCATGGAGAGCCAATTGGCCACCAGTTCGCTGGCGCCGGTGGTGCGCAGCGAATCTGACACCGGGATCAGGCAGGCGAGCATGATCAGGATGGGGCCGTCGATCTGGGAATAGAGGTCGCGCAGGGGCAGAGCGCGGAACAGCACCATCGCTGCGGCGGCGGCAAAAAAGGCCGGCGCGACCGGCACGATGCCCAGCGCCGTGGCGGCCATGGCAACGGCCAGGATCACCAGCGGCAGCAGGCCGCTCCGGATGCTGCCCAGGCGCAGCCCGCGCTCAACCAGCGGCAGACAATCCCATTCGCGCAGCAGTTCAGGCAGGCGCTTAATATGGCCCTGGATCAGGATCACGTCGCCGTTCATGAAGCGGATCTGGCCCAGGCGTTCGGTGAAGCGCTCGTCGCGGCGGCTGACGGCGAGCAGATTGAGGCCGGTGCGGTCGAATAAGGTCAGTTCCTGCGCCGTGGCCCCGATCAGGCCCGAGCTTTCGCCGATCACCGCTTCGATGACGCCGAAGTCGGCCGCATCCTTGGTGGCGGCGCCGCGCCGTTCGGAAAAGACCAGGCCGGATTGATTGACCATCTTGTCGAGCGCTTCGGGCTCGCCGGCGATCAGCAGGATATCGCCGGCGCGCAACTTGGCATCGGGTAGCGGGGTGCGGCTGCGGCCGCCTGTGCCGACGATACGGGTGACCATGGCACGGCCATCGGCCAGGGCCTGGATCTCGCCAATGGTCTTGCCGATGGTGGAGGAATCCTCGGTGACCCGGGCTTCGGTGGTGTAGTTCTTGATTTCGACGGCACTATCGAGCCCGCTGCTCTCGCGTTTGCGTTCGGGCAGCAATCTATAAAACAGCGCCAGAAAGATCAGGCCGACGACCGTCAGGGCCAGGCCCACTGGCGTATAGTCGAACATGGTGAAGGGCGTGCCGGTGAGTTCCATGCGCACGCGGGAGACGATGATATTGGGCGAGGTGCCGATCTGGGTCATCAGCCCGCCCAGCAGCGAGGCAAAGGACATCGGCATCAGGAAAAGTGATGGCGACACGTTTGATCGACGCGCCATCTGGAAGGCGATGGGCATCATGATGGCCAGAGCGCCGATATTCTTGACGAAGGCGCTGAGGATGGCCACCACTGTGACGAGCAGGATCAACTGGGCACGCGGGCCCGATATATTGGGCGCAAAGCGGCGAATGGCCACTTCCATGATGCCCGAGCGCGACACCGCTGCGCTGACGACCAGCGCGCTGCCCACAATGATGACGATATCATCGGAAAAACCGCTAAAGGCTTCGCCTGGTGAAACCACACCAAGCGCGAGCGAAGCCAATAGCGAACATATCGCTACGACGTCATAGCGCCATCTGCCCCAGACAAACGCCACCATCATGGCGGCGATCAGCAGGAAGGAGAGGCCTTGCGGTAGTGTCATGGTAATCCTGTCGTGCCGCTGTAACGCCAGAACATCGCATCAACGCCGCCGCAGCAAGCGGCAATTGCGTCCGGCTAGATGTGTATAGGGGTGGACAGCTTTGGGCAAATCGGCCAGTCGCCAGCGCATAATATCACGCCTGCTCAGGCGAACTTGGCCCGGTAGCGGCTGGGCGTCGTGCCCTTGAGTGCTTTGAACTGACGGTTGAAATTTGCCAGTGAATCATAGCCCACCGCGCCTGCGATAGCGCCGATAGGCATGCTGCCAGACGACAACAGGGCACAGGCCCTGCCGATGCGCAGGCGCGTCAGGTAGCGAGTCACGGTCTGGCGCGTGTGGCGCAGAAATGATCGGTGCAGGCCCGAGGCACTGAGCGCAGCAATACCGGCGAGTTCGGCAATCGTCAGGGGTTCGGCGAAATGGGTATGGATATGGGTCAGTACCCTATCGATGCGATGGCGGTCGGTGTTTGTGCGGTCTGTGCCAGGAGCAGTTGCAGACAGGGGGGTGGCGCTGCGGTCTTCAGCCAAAATGGTCAACACCCGGACGAGGCTGAGGAAGCGATCGACCACCGGGAGCGCAAAAAGTTCCACGATGAGCGGCTGCACGCGCGCGGCGGCATCGTGGGAAAACGCCAGCCCGGTGGATGCGCGCGCCAACATAGCAGCGACACCTGCCAGTTCGGCATTGGCCGTCAGCCGCTCGGCCCATTCGGGCAGGAACCACATGACCAGCGCGGTGTGGGGCGTTTCGGGTCGGGGCCGGTCCACCGAATGCCAGGTGTGCGGCAAATAAGGGCCGATCAGCACGAGGTCGCCATCCTCATAGCGGCCGATGTGATCGCCGATATAGCGCTGGCCGGTCGAATTGAGCGTCAGCGTCAGCTCAAACTCGGGGTGGTGGTGCCACTGGAACGGGATGCCATCATCCAGAGCCCGGTTGAGCTTGGCCCAGGAGGCGCCGTCGTCTGCGGTCAGATGCTCCAGATATGGCTTCATGTGGCGCCGATTTGCTTGATGACGCCATAATAGTATCAAAACTCGCCAGGCCCGGGCAAGCCAATCCGGCTGAGCAGGCCTAGTCTGGTGCCATCAACAAGCGCCACAGGTGCAGGCAAATGGGAGACAGACATGCAGGCGGCCACCAAACGCGACAGCCATCCGACCACGCAGGTGGTCACCACCCAGCTCAAGAACATCGTCAAGAAACTGCCGCTGCGGGTGCTGAGCCCAGAGGACTGGGAGCACTGGATAACCAAGGGCTATGTGATTGTTCGCAATGCGGTTCCGCAGGAAAATGTGGAGCGGCTCAAGGCCTTGCTCTGGGAATTTGACGAAAAGAATCCGGCTGACCCCAGCACCTGGTATGCGCCGCAGCGGCGCGACCACATCATGAAGGAGCTGAACGGAACCGGGATGGTGGAGATCTACAACCACCAGTACCTGTGGGACAATCGCATGGAGCAGCGCGTCTATGACGCCTTCGTCGACATCTGGGACATGGAAGAGCTGTGGACCAGCATCGACCGGGCCAATCTCAACGTCCCCAAAAAGGTCAAGGGCAATCCCAATGGCTTCATCCATTGGGACAGCGATACCTCGCTCGATCCGCTGCCCATCGGCGTGCAGGGCGTGCTGAGCCTGGTCAAGCAGGATGGCGACGTGGGCGGCTTCCAGTGCATTCCCGAGCTGTTCTACAATTTCGACGAATGGGTCAAAACCCAGCCGGCCGACCGCGATCCGATGCACCCCGACACCACGGGCCTGACCATCACCAATATCGAGATGGAGCCGGGGGACCTGATGATCTTCAACACGCTGCTGGCGCATGGCGTGCGGCCCAACCACTCCGATGGGCGGGTGCGCATGGCGCAATATATCTCGATGTTCCCGGCCGACGAGGCCAATACCGCCGAGCGCACCGAGCGCATCAGGCTGTGGCGCGAGCTCGATCACCCGCAGCGTGACGCCTTTCCTGGCGATCCGCGGGATTGGGAAAAGAAGAATGCGGAGACCGCCGATCTCACGCCATTGGGTGAAAAGCTGCTGGGTCTCAAAAGCTGGCACTGACCGGCAGCGCTGCCGGGCTAAACAGGAAAGGCGCGTCCCGCAGATGCGCCTTTTACGTTGAGTCCGGTTGGCGTTCCAACCGATTGAAAATGAATCGCAATCGGGGGCAGCTGACATGACGTGACGCAGCGATCTGCCAGACGGGTTCCGGCAACTTAAGGAGCCCAGCAATGAAACTCGCCTCTGTCCGTCTCGTGACCAATGATATTGACCGCCTGATCGCCTTCTACTGTCGGCTAACCGGTCAGGAAGCCAACCGGTTCTCACCCGAATTCGCCGAATTCCGCAGCGAGGGGGTGGCACTGGCGATCAGCAGTGAACGGTTGATCGCCCAGTTCAACGCCGGGGCGGCGGTTGCTGCGTCCAACCGGTCGGCTCTGATCGAATTTGAAGTGGATGATGTGGATGGCGTGCTCAAGGGGCTCGACGACGAGGGTATCGATGTCGCCATGCCGCCCAGTGACATGCCCTGGGGCAATCGTTCGATGCTGTTGCGCGATCCTGACGGCAATGTCGTCAATGTCTTTGCGCGCAGGAAGCCATAGTACGGGACTGCAGCAGTCCAGTTCGGGCAATAAAAAGAGGCGCAACCGGGCGGTTGCGCCTCTACGTTTGAGTCCAGATACGCCGCTAAGGCGTTGAAACTTGAGTCTAGTTCAGCGCCGTTACCGGCGTGGCGAACAGATCATATTCATCGCTGTCGGTGACCAGAACGTCGAGCATGTCGCCTGGCTTGATGCCGGTGGCATTGGCGATGATCACCTGCCCGTCGATCTCTGGGGCGTCCCATTTGGAGCGGGCGATGGCCTGGTTGGACTCGGGCTGCACGTCATCGACCAGCACCTGGATGGTGCGGCCCACCTTCTTGGCCAACTGGCCGGTGGAGACGTTCTGCGCCACTTCCATCAGGCGCTCGAAGCGGTCCTGCATGACCTCGTCGGGCACGATGCCTTCGAGCTCATTGGCTGGGGCGCCGGTGACGGGCTCATATTTGAAGCAGCCGGCGCGATCTATCTCGGCTTCCTCAATGAAGTCGAGCATCATCTCGAAGTCTTCTTCGGTCTCGCCGGGGAAGCCGACGATGAAGTTGGAGCGGATGGTCAGGTCCGGCACCTGCTCGCGCCACTTGAGAATGCGGTTGAGTGTCTTGTCCTGATGGGCCGGACGGCGCATTGCCTTGAGCACGGTCGGGGAGGCATGCTGGAAGGGGATGTCGAGATAGGGCAGCACCAGGCCTTCGGCCATCAGCTCCATCACCTGGTCGACATGGGGGTAGGGGTACACATAGTGCAGCCGCACCCAGGCGCCCAGTTGGCCCAGTTCCTTGGCCAGATCGTAGAACTTGGCCTTGACCGGACGGCCACGGTAGTTGGATTCGGCATACTTGATGTCGACGCCATAGGCGCTGGTGTCCTGGGAGATGACCAGCAGCTCCTTGACGCCATTGCGGATCAGGCCTTCGGCTTCACCCAGAATACCGGCCGCCGGGCGGCTGGCAAGGTCGCCGCGGATCTGCGGGATGATGCAGAACGAGCAGCGGTTGTTGCAGCCCTCGGAAATCTTGAGATACGCATAGTGGCGCGGCGTGAGCTTGAGGCCCTGCTCGGGCACCAGGTCGACGAACCTGTTGGGCACGGGCGGCAGATGCTCATGCACGGCGTTGACCACATTCTCGTACTGGTGCGGGCCGGAGATGGCGAGCACCGACGGATGGGTCTTGCGGATCAGTTCTTCTTCGACGCCCAGGCAACCGGTGACGATGACGCGGGCGTTTTCGTTGAGGGCTTCGCCGATGGCTTCGAGCGATTCCTGCTTGGCGGAGTCGAGGAAGCCGCAGGTGTTGACCAGCACGATATCGGCGCCGGCATAGTCGCGGCTGAACGAATAGCCC
>JAHJOS010000641.1 GCA_018820005.1 Alphaproteobacteria bacterium
CCGGACGGTTGCCCAGGCCTGGGCCGCCCTTCAATGTCAGCGTCTTCTTCGCGCTATTGTCATCGGTGCGCTTGTCGTCGTTATCAGCCATGTATCTCGCGTCTTTCGTCTTGTTCCTCGGGCAAAAGGTCACCGTCAACCGCAGTGCGGCCGGTGTCCGTTTCCGTCGGTTTGGCAGTGAAAACAGCCAGTCTTCTGGCCTTTTCTACTGCCGCTTGGGCTGCAGCCCCTCTTGTGAGGGCAGCATGTATCACATTTTCTATGCCGAGTGCCAAACCCATTTGCTCTGAGGAGAGCAATTCGAAATGGGGCACCGAAAAACCGGCAATTCCTTCTTCAGCCGCAGAATAATGCAGGGCCTTGAGCGGCCCGAGCATCTTGCTGCGACCATCTTCGGCCGCGTCAGTCGCCGTAATCAGCGCAATCAGGTCGCCCGTGGCGATCAGACTGCGCACCTTGGTGGCGCCAAACGTTAGCTGCCCGGCCTTGCGGGCCATGCCCAGCGCACTCAGATAGCGCTGCTGCAGCCGCAGTTCAGTCAGGGCGGGCAGATCCTCAGGCAGGCGTACCTCGGTCTTGAGGCTGCGCGCAAAGATCTTCTTCTTGACCGCCTCGGCCACTAGTGTGCGGTTCAGACTGATCCACACGCCGCGCCCTTCAGCCTTGGCCTCGGTATCGGGCACCAGCAGGTCGTCGGGGCCCAGAACAAAGCGGATCAGCTCTGCCACGGGCTTTTCGACCCGTGTCAGTGCACACATCCGCTCCGTTTCTTCGCGTCGGGCCATCTCTGGTACCCTCGCCGGTTCCGGCCGCTAGGCCGAAACCTCGTCGCCATCGACGGCCACTTCGCCGTCATCCTCGCTCGGGATGTCTTCGGCATTGATCCAGCCGGCCTTGATGCGCGCCTGCATGATCATGTCTTCGGCTTCTTCACGGCTCACGGGGAAGTCCTTGAATGTCCCTTCGAAGCGCTTGGTCTCGCCGTCCTTGCGTTCGCTCCAGCCGATCAGGTCGTCAGAGGCGCAGCCGGCGAAATCTTCCACCGTCTTGACGCCGTCCTTGCCCAGCGCAACCAGCATCGATGCGGTCAGGCCGGCGATCTCATAGAGCTCGTCCTCGACGCCGAGCGCCTTGCGCTCGTCATCATGGGCACGGTCGATAGCCGCCAGATACTCGGTAGCACGGTTCTGGATTTCGCCGGCAGTCTCTTCGTCAAAGCCTTCGATCGTCGCGATTTCATTGGCGTCGATATAGGCCAGTTCTTCGACCGAGGAGAAGCCTTCCGAAGCCAGTAGTTGGGCAACCATCTCGTCAACATCAAGGGCCTGCATGAACAGACCCGAGCGTTCGGTGAATTCCTTCTGGCGGCGTTCGCTTTCTTCCTGCTCGGTCAGGATGTCGATATCCCAGCCGATCAGCTGGCTGGCCAGACGCACGTTCTGGCCACGGCGACCGATGGCCAGGCTCAGCTGTTCGTCAGGCACCACCACTTCGATACGCTCGGCCTGCTCGTCGAGCACCACCTTGGCCACATCAGCCGGCTGCAGCGCAGACACGACGAGGTCGGCAATGGTATCGGTCCAGGGAATGATGTCGATCTTTTCGCCCTGCAATTCGCCCACCACGGCCTGCACGCGGGAGCCGCGCATACCAACGCAGGCGCCAACGGGGTCGATCGAGGAATCTGACGAGGTCACGGCGATCTTGGCGCGCGAGCCCGGATCGCGGGCAATCGAGCGAATGGTGATCACGCCGTCATAGATCTCGGGCACTTCCTGCATGAAGAGCTTCGCCATGAACTGCGGATGAGTGCGGCTGAGGAAAATCTGCGGACCGCGCTGCTCGCGGCGCACGTCATAAACATAGGCGCGCACGCGGTCGCCATAGCGGAACATTTCGCGCGGGATCAGCTCGTCGCGACGGATGATGGCTTCGCCACGACCCAGATCGACAATCACATTGCCATATTCGACGCGCTTGACCGTGCCGTTGACGATCTCGCCGATGCGGTTGAAGTACTCGTCATACATACGCTCGCGTTCGGCATCGCGCACCTTCTGCACGATAACCTGCTTGGCTGACTGCGCGGCAATGCGGCCGAATTCCATCGGCGGCAGCGGCTCGGTCAGAAAGTCGCCGATCTTGGCATCAGGCGATTTGATCTGGGCATGCTTGAGGTCGACCTGGCGACCCGTCTCTTCGACAGTCTCGACGATTTCGAGCAGGCGCCACATGCGCGTCTCACCCGAGCGCGGGTTGATCTCGACCTTGATCTCGGTCTCTGCACCATAACGGCCCTTGGCAGCCTTCTCCATGGCGTCCTGCATGGCCTCGATCACGACCATGCGGTCGATCGACTTTTCGCGGGCGACGGCGTCTGCGATCTGCAAGAGTTCAAGGCGGTTCGCGCTAACGGCCATTTAGTGTGTCTCCTCAGAGATAGTGTCGTCATCGTTATCGGCGATTTCGACCGTTTCGGTCTCATCGTCGTCAATTGGGTGCAGTTCCTGGTCGATGCGCGCTTTTTCCATCAGCGCATCGGTCATCACCAGCTTGGCTTCGCCCAGTGTGGACAGCAGCAGGCGATGGTCCGGGTCGGTCCCGGCAGGAGCGTCAGGCAGGGTGATGGTCACGGCCTCGTCATCCACAGCCTTGATAAAGCCGCGGTAGCGCTTGCGCCCATTGATCACGTCACTGAGCTCTATTTTGGCTTCGTGACCCACATGGGCCGCAAAATCGCGTTGCCGCACCAGGGGACGATCGATGCCCGGCGAGGAAACTTCCAGATGGTATTCACGCTCGATAGGGTCTTCCAGATCGAGCACGGGCGAAATGTCCTTGGACAGCGTCTCGCAATTGACGATCGTGAAGCGGCCATTGGCGTCTTCGGCCATGATCTGCAGGGTCATGCCATTTTCCTGGGTGATGCGCACGCGCACCAGGGCGAAGCCCAACCCATTGGCAACCGGCTCGACAATACGAGCCACGCGGGCCTCCAGGCCCGATTCCTTGATATAGCGCGGTGCGGTGAGATCGAAGCTCATCGGTCCCTTCAGGTAATAAAAAAGAGCGGGGCCGGGAGGCTCCCACTCTGCAAACTTGCTGAGATGTTGTCCTCTTTATAGCTGCGTTGCGCCTTGCCCGCAAGGCCGCCTTGGCGTCGCCTGTTTTGCTGCAGCCGTCTGGCTGGTCGAATGGCGCCTATACCAGCGCAAAAGGACGATCGCCTGGTCTTCGTCCTGAGCCCTCTTGCGTCTGCTGGCCCAGTCATTGGCCTTCTGGGCCCATCTCGATACCCATTCAGCTCGCCAGGAAGGGGGCCAATCGACATCAGGCGCCCCATTCAATGGTTGCCGGTGAGATTTTTTCGAATTTTGTTGACCTGTCACGGATCTGTGAAAAGCTGGTGGTACCGATCGGCTTTGGAGCACTGGCGCGCCGATTATCATGCCTGGAAACTTGGCATGGCGACCGCAAAATGCGCAAAAACGCCAGCGTGGCTCTATTGTCACAAAAGCCTTCCTTGGTTGCCTAAAGGAAACCGAGGCGCATTTTAAACCCCTGATTTCCTTTACAAAACCCTCGTATGCTTTGTCAGGGATTCAACCCCCCCAATGCACGAAATACCCCCTTGAGGCTTTGGCGCGGGAGGATCATTTCCAGGGTGTTCAAAACGAAAGGAACACCTGAAATGATCAAGAACACTGTTATCGCTCTCGTTGCCGCTGCTTCTTTTGCCGGCGTTGTTGCCCCCGCTATGGCTGACACCGGTGCCTTCGGCGACGGCTCGCCTGAAATGCGCGAGTTCACCGCCGACAGCATCCTGAGCAGCCTGCAGAACAAGGGCGTCAATGCGACGTCGGTTGAAGAATGGGGCGGTCTGGTCCGTGCCTATGTCAAGCTCGACAACGGTGCCCAGGCTATGCAGCTGTTCGTCCCCGGCTCGCTGGAGCAGGTTACCCTCTAATTTGGCTAACCACGGCGCCGCCGGATTTTCCGACGGCGCCCGTACGTCACGCGGGATGGATGAGCTGAATAGCCGGCTCACCCCCCGCAGCGTCGTACCGGCGACGGGCCTCCTCGATTTCGGCCCGGTTGCGCAGGGTAAAGACGCGAAGGCTATCGGCCAGCTCAAGCAGGCCGCGGCCCAGTTCAGTCAATTCATAGTCGACGCGCGGCGGGATCGTGGCAAACATGGTCCGCTGCACAAAACCGTCCCGTTCCAGCTCGCGTAGTGTCAGTGTCAGTGTCTTTTGCGAGATGCCGCCAGTGACGCGCCTGAGTTCGTTGAACCGCAGCTTTTCGCTACGCAGCAGTGTAACGATGGTCAGCGTCCACTTCCCAGGCCGGACCTGCAACACTTCATCAGCGGTTGGAGAACTGGCTGGAAGGGACATTTGACGCCTCGGATTTATCAGACAAGCCCCGCATATGGGGGCGGCAGTCGTCTAGTCCAGCCCTCAACCTGTTAAATTTTCGTATCGTCGCCCTGTGCAACGGTCTCACGAACGGTCCAGGGTGTGCCTGTGCGGACAAAGTCAAAATAGAAGCTCACCATACGCCCCTCGCGTCGTGCCTTCTGCTCATACCGCGTTGCCTGCCAGTCGGGATAGGGTTCGTGCCAGCTGCCGGGTCCGCTTGGTTCAAAGCGGAAAGCGGGTGTCCTTACGATATGAGCCAGCGTCCAATTGGCGTAATCCTCGATATCACTTGCGAAGTAGAAACTGCCACCGGGCCGGATCACGCGGGCCAGTTCGGCCAGCGTCGTCGGCGACACGAATCGCCGCTTGTGGTGGCGCGTCTTGGGCCAGGGATCGGGATAAAGCAGATAGACCGCGTCCAGGCTCGCATCGGGCAGTGCCATCAAAAGCTTGAGCGCGTCGTCCGTGAACAGCCGAATATTACTCAGCCCCTGCGCCGCAATGGTCTGCACCATCTTGCCGATGCCGCCGGTAAACACCTCGCAGCCGATATAGCCCGTGGTGGGATGCAATCCGGCTTCGAGTGCCAGATGTTCGCCCCCGCCATAGCCGATCTCGACCACTATCCTGTCGGCGTCGGGAAACAGGCTGGTGGGATCGAGCCGGCCATCAAGCGTGATTTCAAGCTCAGGCAGCGTGGCGTCAAACACCGCCTGCTGTCCGCCATGCAGCTTCTTGCCGGACCGGCGGCCGAAAAACGCCCGCGGCTCGCCCGCGCGGGTCTGGGGAAGCTGGTGATCGGGTTTGGTGGTCATGGCGCAGCCTGCGGAGAGTTGGGGCCTGCAGCCCATAGCAAGGACGCAGGGCCCGATACAGCATTTTCCCGCAGGCGATTTGCCGAAATCGCTCGGCAGCCCAGTATGGCGGCGACAGCCGCCACACCTAAGCGATCTTACTTGACGGCGGCCTTGAGGGCGCTCACCAGATCGGTCTTTTCCCATGAGAAGCTGCCATCACGTCCGGGCTTGCGGCCAAAATGGCCATAGGCCGAGGTCTTGGCGTAGATGGGCTTGTTGAGGTCGAGATGGGTGCGGATGCCGCGTGGCGTCAGATCCATCACCTTCGACAGCGCCGCTTCCACAACCTCTTCATCAACCGTGCCGGTATCGTGCAGATTGACGTTGATCGACAGCGGCTGTGCCACGCCGATCGCATAGCTGAGCTGGATGGTGGCCCGATCGGCCATGCCCGCAGCCACCACATTCTTGGCCAGATAGCGCGCCGCATAGGCTGCCGAGCGATCCACCTTGGTGGGGTCCTTGCCCGAGAACGCGCCGCCGCCATGCGGGGCTGCACCACCATAGGTATCCACGATGATCTTGCGCCCAGTCAGGCCCGCATCGCCATCGGGACCACCGACGACGAACTTGCCGGTAGGATTGATATGCCACACCGTCTCGGGAGAGATCCAGCCGTCGGGCAGAGCCTGGCGAATATAGGGTTCGACAATCTTGCGCACATCGGCCGAGGTCAGTGTCTCATCCAGATGCTGGGTCGACAGCACGATCTGGGTCACAGCAACTGGCTTGCCGTTTTCGTAGCGGACCGTGACCTGACTCTTGGCATCGGGTTCGAGGAACGGCGCGGTGCCGGCCTTGCGGTCGGCGGCCATGCGCTCGAGGATCTTGTGGCTGTAATCGAGCGTTGCAGGCATCAGATCGGGGGTTTCGTCCGACGCATAGCC
>JAHJOS010000082.1 GCA_018820005.1 Alphaproteobacteria bacterium
AGAATGTCCTCGATCAGCTCCATCAGATAAAGGATCGAGGCCGGCGTCTGCTCGGCCGGCTTGAGCACCACGGCATTGCCGGCCGCCAGGGCCGGGGCCAGCTTCCACACCGCCATCAGGATGGGGAAGTTCCACGGGATGATCTGCCCCACCACGCCCAGCGGCTCGTGGAAGTGATAGGCCACCGTATCGTTGTCGAGTTCGGAAATGCCGCCTTCCTGGGCGCGGATGGCGCCGGCGAAATAGCGGAAATGGTCGATGGCCAGCGGAATATCGGCGGCTGTGGTCTCGCGGATCGGCTTGCCATTGTCCCAGGTCTCGGCCAGGGCGATTTCGTCCAGATGCTCCTCCATCCGGTCGGCAATCTTGTTGAGCATGACCGCGCGCTGCGCCACCGAAGTCTGGCCCCAGGCCGGCGCCGCCTTGTGCGCGGCATCGAGCGCCCGCTCCACATCGGCGGCCTTCGAGCGCGCCACTTCGCAGATTACCTGACCTGTAACCGGCGACGTGTTCTCGAAAGTCTCCCCATCAAGTGCATCAACCCATTGGCCGCCAATGTAATTGCCATATTTGGCCTTGTACGGAGACTTGGTCCGCTGGCCGACGAATTCTGGTTTGTTCATGGCATCCTCCCGTTTTTTTTGGATACCAACGACGTTGCAATAGCCGTGCCAGCAATGGCTAAACCCATGGCTGGACTGCAGAAGATTTCGTGATGCGCATAGGACTGGACGGCAAACAAAATCGGATGCAACACTTTGCAACAACCAGAAGCGATGGCCGGTGCAACATGTGTTGCAAACTGCCACAACTGGGAGGGACGATGACATGCAACAGGCGTCCGCAGCGGACATGCTAGCCGCACGCGAAAAATTCTTCTCCGGGCACGCGATGCCGGAGGGGTTGGTGCCAGCGCCCATTCTGCGATCGTGGCAACGCTGCGCCGAACAGGGGCTCGATGCCGCCAGCGTCATTCGCGCCGAGCCAATGACATCAGCTGAACTGCGTGCGCTGCACGAGCAGAATGAGGCCTTGCGCCTGCTGTCTCGCTCCGAGCTGGTATCGCTGCGCGCAGAGGCCAGGCTGACAGACAGCGTGGTCATTCTGACCGATGCCAAGGGGCTGGTGCTCGATACTGCGGGGAGCCCGGAATTTGCGGGCCGCGCCGCCCAGGTAGCGCTGCGCCCCGGGGTTGCCTGGTCCGAAACGTCGACGGGCACCAATGCCATTGGCACGGCCCTGGCCGAGCGCCGCGCGATCGAGGTGCACGGCGGCGAGCACTTCTTTGAGCCACACGGGATCCTGCACTGCGCGGCTTCGCCCATCTTTGACCCCTTTGGCAAGCTCGCCGGCGTGCTTGATATGTCGGGCCATGCGTCGGCAGAACACACTCATGCCATGGGGCTGGTGCGGCTGGCGGTAGAGCAGATCGAGCATCGCTTCTTTGCCCGCGATTTCGCCGAGATGACTGTGGTTCGCTTTCACCGCACGGCCGACCTACTGGGAACGGCACGCGAGGGCATATTGGTTTTCGACGGCACGCGGCTGGTGGCCGGCAACCGGCGGGCGCTGCACCTGGTGGGGCTGGATCGCAAGGCCCTGCGCCAGACCAGCAGCGCCGAGATCTTTGAAAATGCCGGACTGACCATCGACAGCGGTGAATTGCGGGCGCGCAATGGCGAGCGCTATTTCGCCGCCGTGAGCCAGCCCCAGACGATGCCGAGCCGAACGCCCGGCACACTGCCGCGTATAGCCAAGACAAAGCACAACGAGCCATTCCTGACGCCAGAAACCCGCACCGAACTTGCCAAGGCCATTCGCCTGATCAATGCCGAAATACCCTTGCTGATCGCCGGCCCAACCGGCGCGGGCAAGGAAGTGTTCGCCCGCCACCTGCATGCCCAGACCGTGCGCGCGGGCAAGCCGTTCGTTGCCATCAATTGTGCTGCCCTGCCCGAATCCCTGATCGAGTCGGAGCTGTTCGGTTACGCGCCAGGTGCGTTCTCCGGCGCGCGCAAGGAGGGGGCCAAGGGGCTGGTGCAGCAGGCTGAGGGGGGCATCCTGTTTCTCGATGAAATAGGCGACATGCCGCTGCTGCTGCAGTCCCGCCTGCTGCGGGTGCTGCAGGACAAGGAGGTATCCCCCTTGGGGAGTGGCAAACCGCAGAAGGCCGATTTCGTGCCGGTGTGTGCCACCAATCGCGATCTCAACGCCATGGTGGCGGCCGGCACATTCCGGGCCGATCTTTATTTCCGCATTGCCCAGTATGGCATTACCCTGCCGGCACTGGCCGAATTGCCGGACCGGCAGGCCGTCGTCACGACCCTCTGGGCGCAACTGGCCGCCGATCGCGACCCTCTGCCCGAGGCGTTTACATCGCAGCTGGCGGCCTATGAGTGGCCAGGCAATTTTCGCGAACTCGCCAGTTGCCTGCGGGCCGTTGCCGCGCTGCATGAACCCGGCGAGCCCATCACCTTGGCTTCCCTGCCGCAAAGGGTAGCGGCTAGTCCTGCTCCTATCGCCCTTGATGGCGACCTCACCTCGCTCAATCAAGCCGCGATGCGCCGCGCGGTTGAGATGCACAAGGGCAATCTCTCTGCCGCCGCCCGCGCCCTCAATATTGATCGCTCCACGCTTTACAGACGACTGGTGTGGAAAGAACAGGGTACGCGTTAGCGCTACGGGCGTTTCGGGGCGCTGGCCTGCATTTTGCTGAAGAGCCAAAAATCTGGCGGAGTGTCAGGCTGGCGTCAGGTCATGGGCATAGCGTGTTCATGTGGAACTGCATTTGCAGCGCCGCCGCTCGGGAAGCGCGACTTTGCGCTCCAGTCGTGATTGAGTTCCCCTAGCCCCGGCGCATGAGATGGCGTGCGGGGCGATGCTGTCGGCTCCAGGCAGGCCGCAGCTCTCATCCAATTGACCGCCTATGCTGGAAACCAGATGACCCTTCCCTATACGTCCGCGCATGAAGAAGTCCATTTCATCAACCGGGCGGGGTGGTTGAGGGCTGCAGTGCTCGGCGCCAATGACGGCATTGTCTCAGTTTCTTCGCTGATTGTCGGCGTGGCGGCAGCCGACCCCAGCCCTAGTGCCATCCTGGTGGCCGGCGTGGCCGGCCTCGCAGCTGGCGCCATGTCGATGGCGGCGGGCGAATATGTGTCGGTCAGCTCGCAATCGGACATCGAACACGCCGATATCGCGCGCGAAAAGCAGGCCCTGATCGATACGCCGGCAGAAGAAGAGGCAGAACTGAGGTCGATCTACGAGTCGCGCGGCCTGTCGCCCTCCACCGCGGCGCTTGTGGCAAGGGAAATGACAGAAAAAGACGCCCTGGGCGCGCATGTGCGCGATGAGCTCGGCCTTTCCGAGGTGCACAGTGCCAACCCACTGCAGGCGGCATTGGCCTCTGGGCTGACCTTCACTGTCGCTGCGGCCCTGCCACTGGTGGCTGCGGTGCTGGCACCGGCCGACAAGATCATTCCCGTGGTGGTCATTACGACGCTGATTTGCCTGGCCGGACTTGGCGCCCTTGGCGCCCAGGCCGGCGGTGCCCCAAAACTGCGCCCGACGGCGCGGGTGCTGTTCTGGGGCGCGGCGGCTATGGCTATCACCGCGGGCGTCGGTCGGCTGTTTGGGGTGAGTGTTTAGCGAATGCGTGTGCGCATGGAGCCGCGCCGCCAAGTATCCCTCAGGCATATTTAGCAAGGATGCCCGGTGAATCGCAGACATTGCAGAGCCCGCACCAATGCACAATTACGGCAGGGTGCTGGTGCGGGTTGGACCCAACATGGTTCGGCTGCAGAGATGACTGCCAAGAAGCAGTTGCTCCAACGATGCCTAGGCCGTGGATCTTGTTCATGACCAGTTGGCGACGAGGACAAAGATACGCGTTCCGGCGGTCGTGGTTACCTTCTTGCCCATGTGCCCGTGCTCGATCCGCCCAGCGTCTGGTCTCTGATCAGAACGACTACGGCCGGAACTCATTGTTGCTGCAATAGAATTTCTTCATAAGGCACAAGAGAACACCATTTTTATAGTCGTTACACTCGGCCAAAGAGAACTCACCCGCCTAACCCGAGGATGAGAAGCCGCCGTCAACCGGCAGGCTGACGCCGGTGATGAAGTCGGCAGCCGGTGAGCACAGGAACAGTGCCGCTCCACCGACATCTTCGGGGCGCCCCCAACGTCCCGCAGGCGTCCGCGCAAGAATCCGGTCGTGTAGACCCGGAATCTGTTGCTTTGCTCTCACTGTCAGGTCCGTGTCGATCCAACCTGGCAGGATGGCGTTGACCTGGATGTTGTCGCCAGCCCATGCCTGTGCCAGCGACTTGGTCATTTGCACCACACCCCCCTTCGCTGCCGAATAGGGTGCTGACATTGCCGATCCAAAGATCGACAGCATTGAGCCAATGTTGACGATCTTGCCACCACCCCGGCTGCAGAGCAGCGGATACGCAGCCTGCGACACTAGGAATGCCGAAGTCAGATTGGCGGTGATGAGCCAATTCCACTCGGCAAGACTGTAGTCCTGTGGCAGCTTGCGATCATTGGATCCGACATTGTTGACAAGGATATCAAGGCCGCCAAATTCGGAGACCACCTGCGCCAGCGTTTCATGAACGCTGGTTTCTTCGACCATGTCGCCAGCGACCGAGATGGGGGCCGGCACGTCCGGCTGCGCAAGGATCTGGAGGGCAGCGGCGTTCTTTTCGAGATCACGACCCACGATGGCGATGGTGGCGCCAGCCCCTGACAGGGCGGATGCCATGGCAAGGCCTATTCCACCATTGCCACCGGTCACCAGAGCAACCTTGCCGGTTAGTACGCCCATATTTCGGCTCCAAATTTGAGACATGCTGTCGAGCGCGATCCGTGCCAAATAGCCGCTAGCAGCGATCTGCTAGGATGCTAGTGGCCGCGCGGTCGACTCCCGCACGACCAGTTCACACTCTACCTTGGTGCGGGTTGGTGCCGTGTCGAGGCCACCTGAAATATCGAGCAGCAGTTCGGCCGCGGTGCGTCCCATTTCGTAAAATGGCAGCACAAGTGTCGACAATGGAGGGTGCATATACTGGGCAATTTCGCGATCATCAAAACCGATGACGGCAACGTCGTCAGGCACGCGGACGCCCATATGCCGCAGAGCGTCAAAGCAGCCAACAGCCATCATGTCATTGGCACAAAAGATCGCGTCGGGTGGGGTATCCAATGCCATCAGTGCGTTTGTCATTTCATAGCCCGTCGACGGTTGCCAATTGCCTGGCCGCACCAGTGTGGGATCAAAGGCGATGTCGTTGCTCGCCAGCGCCTGCTTGTAGCCCCTGAGGCGGTCACGGGCTGCATCCACCCCCTGCTGCCCGTTTATGAAACCTATGCGCTTGCGTCCGGCCAGCAGGAGATGCTCGGTCGCCGTGCGTCCACCCAACAGGTCTGCAGGTAGGATGGAATGATACTTGCGGCGCTCATCATAGCAGTTGACGAGTACAATTTTGCGATCAGCAAACGCCTGAGGAATCTGCACCTGCCGCGCAAGAATCGTGCCGTAGATAACGCCAAGGATGGGCAAGTTCCCCAGTCCCGCGATTACGCTGGCTTCCACATCGGCGTCACCATGGCTCACGGCCATCAGAACATGTGCGCCAAAATCAAGCGCTTTGTCGCGCGCGCCCTCAAAGGCCAGCGTCATCCAGGGATCGGTGGATGTTTCGTCGGCAATGAACACTATGGTTGATTGCCCACCTGGAACGGGTTTCGTGCTGCGGCGCACAAAGCGGTAGCCCAGTGCCTGCGCCGCGTCCAAAACCCGGCTGCGCGTGGAATCAGCCAGTCGGGCACCCTTGCTCCCACTGAGTACCAGCGAAACGGTGGCCTGGGAGACTCCAGCTGCCATGGCCACATTCATCATGGTCGGGCGACCTGTCGACGCATTGCCTGCAGACTTAGCCATTTGTCCTCTGCGTCTTCATTGGGCCTGTCCAAGACCAATCTGGCGAAAGTACCGCTGCTTTTGCGACCCCTCAGCGCGGTTTCGATGAGGTCACTGCTGGCGTCACGGCTTGCGGCAAGACGTCGTCACGGCGCACCGCAAAGGCGGGTGTTTAGGAAACGACACGTCTGCCACGCCCGTAGACCAGCAACATGCCCACAATGACGGCGCCATAAATAACCTGCCTGCCGGCCTCGGGCATCTGCATGATCGACAGAACCGA
>JAHJOS010000642.1 GCA_018820005.1 Alphaproteobacteria bacterium
CCAGCCGGATCAGGTAATTGCCCCGCTCCACATCGCCCACCAGCGTCAGATCGCGCGCCGGGCCCGTCACCGGCTTGAGCATATAAGCCGCCGTACCGATCCCCAGCACAGCCACCACGGCCAGAGCCCATTTCCAACGCTGCATCATGTCGCCCCCTTGTGCCAGGAGCGATACAAACAGACGGCGCGCACCGATGCAATCAGGCTGGGATCACGACCCCGCCAGATCGAGCAGGGCCGCGATCTTGTCCTCGCGCGTTTCGGCCACCAGACGCCCCAGCTCGGTGGTGCCAGCCATCAGCACCAAGGTTGACCGGCGTGGGATGGCCAGGCTCTTGGCCAGTTCGCCATTGCCATATTTGTCCCAATCGACCCGCACGATGGGAATGGCTGCATATTTGGCGTTCGCCTTGGTCAGCCCATCGAGAACACGCTGCTGGGCGGCGCAGGTGACGCACCAGCTGGCATAGAAATCGAGCAGGAACGGCTTGCCCCAGGCCTGCAGCTTGGCGAGGTTCTCCTCGGAATAATCGGCGATATCGAGGGCTGATGCCGGCGTGGCAAGGGCCGAACTGGCGGCGAGACCGGCCAGGAGGGCCAGGACGGCACGACGATCGAGATAGGTCATATTGAGCTCCAAAGTGACTAGAGACTGACGGAAAATTCGGTGAACCAGCTCGGCAGCGTCTCAAGGGCCCAGCCCTCCACAACCCTGTCGAGATGAAAGACAATGGCTAGGCCCACCACGATCAGGCCGATGCCCAAAAGGGTCTTGGCATGCGGCATGATTGACGCAAGCGTCGACCGGCGGCTGGCGATCAGCGAGCGCGCGCCATAGGACAGCGCCAGCATGACGGTGGCGGCGCCCGCCGAGAACAGCACCATGATGGCCAGAGCCAGCCCGAGGTTGTCGCCCTGCGCGGCAAGGCCAATGGCGCCGCCCAGCGTTGGCCCTATGCAGGGTGACCAGGCCAGGCCCAGCAGCGCTCCGGCGAGGAACTCGCCCACGAGCCCGCGCCCCTCGACCTGCCCCATCATCTGCGTGCTGCCCGCTGCCGTGGCGCCGGCGAGGCGCGCAAAGCCCATCTGTGCCTGCGGCACCAGTTGTACGAGGCCAAAGCCCACCATCAACCAGCCTGCGGCGACGGCCAGCGTCTCCTGCGACAGGCCGGTGGCACGGGTGATGGCGTAAATGGAAATGCCAGCAAGCGTAAAACTGACCGCGAGGCCCATGGCCATGGCCAGCGGCCCCAGCCGATTACGGGCCACCGAACTGGCGACAATCAGGGGCAAGAGCGGCAGGACGCAGGGATTGAGCAGCGTCAGCAGCCCCGCTGCATAGGCGAAAATCAGTTCGATCACAGCATGCCCCTCGCTCACCTCTACCAGATGATACGAAGGCCATTCGGTTTTAGACCCGGCCGCGTTACAGGGGCCGGATCACCTCATCGTGACCATACCCGCTCAGGCGCCCAGAACCGCATCGACTTCGGCCCGGGTCGGTGGCTTGCAGCCCTTGCGACCGCAGTTGATACCCGCCACCACCGCGCCAAAGCGCAGCATTTCAGCCAGCGCATTATCATCGAGACCAGCCAGCGCGCCCGGCGTCAGCAGATCGCGCTCCTTGAGCCACGACAGCGTGCCGGCCATCAGGCTGTCGCCGGCGCCCACCGTGTCGCCAAACACCGGCGGCGCATAGATGGCAGCACTGGCCGTGCCGGCGGCGGTAAAGGCGCGTGAGCCCTTGTCGCCCAGGGTCACGATGACCAGCTTGCAGTTCGGCCGCGCCAACAGATCGGCGGCGTGCTGTTCGATGCTCTTTTCGGCATCGAGCGCCTCAAGGTCTTCCTCGGACAGCTTGACCATGTGGGCCAGATCGAGAAAGCGAGACAGTCTTTCCTTGTAGCCGGCAAAATCATCCACCAGGCTGGGCCGCACATTGGGGTCGATCGAGATCGTGGCACCCTTGGCAACGGCGGCGGCGACGACTTCAAGCCAGATTTCGGCTTCGTTCGGCTTGATCGGGCAGAAGCCGCCGATCTGATAGAGGTCGAGCTCATCGGGCAGCGCTGCAATGGCCTTGGCAGCATTGATGGCGCCATCGGCCTGACGGTAAAAACCATAGCGCGCATTGTGGTTGGCATCGAAATTGATCACTGCCAGCGTGGTATATTCGGCCACGCGCTCGGGCAGCAGCGGCGTAACGCCGGCATCGCTGAGCGGCCCCAACAGATAATCGCCAAACGCATCGGCCGAGATCGGGCACAAAAAGCCGGTCTCATTGCCCAGCTTGGCCAGAGCAATTGCGCAATTATAGGGCGAGCCGCCGGGATGGGCCGTCATAACGATCTGGTTTTCACCATCCCGACCGATCAATGCGCCGCCTGGCAGCGCCACCTCGGCCTTGAGATCGATCAGACTTTCGCCACCCACCACGAACATGCACTGCCTCCCCAACCAAGCGCACTGTGCGCATTTGTCAGCGACATATCATTTTTGCCCAGCCTGTCACCAGTGCGTTGCCAGTCAGATCAGGGTCAAGTCTGGGTACTGATTGCCCTCATCATCACCCTTTGTGTTGACCTGACCCACGGTTGCTGTGCAAACCTTGTCCAAAGCCATCAGAGCGGGATTTAACCCGGCAGAGGGCAAAAGCATCGGGGAGGAACACGTGCAGGCATTGGCCACGCTCGTCCGCGCGATAAGCGCTGTGAACAAATGGGTCGGCGAAACCCTGTCCTGGCTCGCGCTGGTCTGCGTGCTGGTGTGCTTCACCGTCGTGGTGCAGCGCTATGCATTCAGCACCAGCACGCTGTGGATGCAGGACCTCTATGTTTGGGTCAGCGGCGCCATGTTCACCGGTGTCGCGGGCTTTTCGCTGTTGCGCGATGACCATGTCAGGGTCGACATTTTCTATCGGCCTGCCTCGGTGCGCCGCAAGGCCATGGCTGACCTTTTCGGCGTCATCGTCTTCCTCATCCCCTTCATGTTCATCGTCTTCCACTATGGCTGGCCCGCCATTTCCCGCTCCTGGAGCTATTACGAAGCCTCCAGCAATATCGGCGGCATGCCCGGCCTGTTCGTGCTCAAAAGCTTCATCCTGGTCTTCGCCACCCTCGTTGGCCTGCAGGGCCTCGCTATGGCCGCTCGGGCCATTCTGGTGCTGGCCGGGCATGAAGACCAGCTGCCACCCCACCTTCGTTATGTCCGGGACGATGCAGCGGAGACTGCCCTGTGAGCCAGATCCTGATTGGCGAAATCCTCGCCTGCCTGATGTTCGTCGGTGTGATCGGCGTTCTGCTGATCGGATTTCCAGTCGCCTTTTCCCTTGCCGGCACGGCGCTGATCTTTGGCCTCGTCGGCTGGGTGCTCGGCGTTTATGACCCATCCAACTATGGCTCGCTGATTGGCCGCTATGTCGGGCTGATGAGCAGCGAAACCCTGGTGGCGGTACCGCTCTTTGTCTTCATGGGGGTGATGCTGGAACGCTCCGGCATTGCCGAGCGCCTGCTGCTCACCATGGGCAAGCTGTTCGGCAATCTGCGCGGCGGCCTGGGCATATCGGTCATCATCGTGGGCGCCATGCTGGCCGCCTCCACTGGTGTGGTCGGCGCCACCGTGGTCACCATGGGCCTGATTTCGCTGCCCGCCATGCTGCGCGCCGGCTATGACCCAAAGCTCGCCACCGGCGTCATCTGCGCCTCGGGAACGCTGGGCCAGATCATCCCGCCCTCGACTGTGCTGATCTTTATGGGCGACATGCTCTCGGGCATCAACGCCCAGGTGCAGATGGAAAAAGGTAATTTCGCGCCTGAACCGGTCTCCGTTGGCGCTCTCTTTGCTGGCGCCCTGCTGCCCGGTATCCTGCTGGTCGGGATTTATCTGGCATGGGTAATCTTCAAGGCAGTCACCGATCCGAAATCGGCGCCCGCCACCCCGGTGCCCGAGGCCGAAAAGAAGGATTTGTTCCGCGAAGTCATGGTCGCGCTCGTGCCGCCGCTGCTGCTGATCGTGGCAGTGCTGGGCTCGATCCTGGGCGGCATCGCCACACCCACCGAAGCTGCGTCGGTCGGCTCGGTGGGCGCCATGTTGCTCGCCATCGCCAACCGCAAGTTCACCCTCTCGATCCTGCATCAGGCCGTGGTCTCCACGGCCACCATCACCTCGATGGTGTTCATCATCCTGTTCGGCGCCGCGGTATTCTCAGTGGTCTTCCGCATGATGGGCGGCGACAACCTGGTGCATGCCTTCCTGTCCAACATGCCGGGCGGCGCCATTGGTGCCACCATCATCGTGATGGCCATCATGTTCCTGCTCGGGTTCATCCTGGACACCTTCGAGATCATTTTCATTGTCATCCCGATCACGGCGCCGGTGCTGCTAACGCTGGGTGTGGACCCGATCTGGCTGGGCGTCATGGTGGGCGTGAACCTGCAGACCAGCTTTTTGACGCCCCCCTTTGGCTTCGCCCTGTTCTACCTGCGCGGCGTGGCGCCCTCGAGCGTCAAGACGGGCATGATCTACCGCGGCGTCATCCCCTTTGTGATCCTGCAGATCATTGCGCTGGCGGTCTTGTTCATCTTCCCCCAGCTCATCACCTGGCTGCCCGGCGTCCTGTACCACTAGAGCGCTTCAACGCGTCGCTGACGCGGTGAAGCGCTCCAGCTTCTTGTCTGGTTACATTTCCGAACCGCAAAACTGGTGTCCACTTTTGCTGGAAACGCTCTAGGATGATCGGACCAACAAAAAAGCCCGGGCGCGAGCCCGGGCTTTTCGCTGTCGGTTCAACCGATCAGGTGTACTTGATGTACTTCTCGCGAGCGACCAGGAACGGCGCGTCCGTCCCTTCGGTGCGCTCACGCAGCAGGTTGAACGCGGAGATAAAGCTCTCGGCAGTTTCCTTGGTGAGCGCGTCGCCGCCCTCGCGGATTTCCGAAATCACTTCCATCGAGGCCTTGGCACCGGCTTCCAGAATTTCATCAGGGAAGCGGCGCACCATCACGCCATGGTCATTGACCAGCGAGCGCAGCGCGCGCGGATCATTGGCATACATATCGGACGCCACATCGTCATAGGACGCCTGCGCGCAGACCGCGACCAGTTCCTGCAGGTCTTCGGGCAGCTCGGCCAGCTTGGCCTTGTTGACGACCAGTTCGGTGGCGAGACCCGGCTCGACGAAGCTAGGGAAGTAGTAGTTTTTGGCGACCTGATAAAAGCCCAGCGCCAAATCATTGTAGGGCCCGACGAACTCGGCCGCATCAAGAGTACCCGACTGCAGGGCGGCAAAAATGTCGCCGGCCGCCATATTGGTCACCGATGCGCCCAGCTTGCCCCAAACCTGACCGCCCAGGCCCGGTGTACGGAAGCGCAGACCCTGCAGATCGGACACACCCGTCAGCTCGTTCTTGAACCAGCCGCCGGCCTGTGTGCCGGTATCGCCCGACAGATAGCCCTTGAGACCAAACTGGTCGTAGATCTTGTCCCACTGTTCCTGCCCACCCAGATAGCGCACCCAGGCCGCCAGTTCACGGCTGGTCATGCCGTAAGGCACGCCCGTGAAAAAGCTCAGCCCCTGGCTCTTGTTTTGCCAGTAGTAGGCCGCGCCGTGGCTCATTTCGGCCGAGCCATCAATGACTGCGTCGAGCGCCTGCAGGCCCGGCACCATTTCGCCGGCCGCAAAAACCTGCACCGTCAGCCGTCCGCCAGAGGCCTTGGTGATGCGGTCGGCCAGTTTCTGGGCGCCAACGCCCAGGCCCGGGAAGTTCTTGGGCCAGGTGGTAACCATGCGCCAGGTGATATTGCCTTGTGCGATCGCAGGCGTGGCCAGGGTTGCAGCCGCTGCGGCGCCAATAGTGGCCACGGATGCGGATTTGAAGAACTCGCGTCTTTTCATTTTTCTCTCCCTTGTTTCGATCGCGCCTTGCGGCACGAAGGCCGGTATCAGTCACGCCTATCCCGAACGCGCTGAACCAGTTGTCCCTACAAGAGCAATGCCTTGCCGGTCTGTCCAGCACGTTGTTGGCGCCAGCCACGCTGACCGCTCCGAAAATAATTCGGATCGGGGAGGGATTAAACCGGCGCCCCGCGTGTTGATGCTGATGCGGGCCACATTTTTGAGGCCCCCACCAAGGAGGGAATTTCCCATGAAGCTGCGTTCCATTCTGGCCGGCGCTACCGCGCTCGCCCTGTTCGCCATGCCTGCCTTTGCTGCCGACTATGTCGGCGGCGCCGTCAAATCTGCCGACATCGGCGGCAAGATGGTGCTGACGGGCGCCAATGACATGACGCTCTATATCTTCGACAAGGACACCGCTGGCGTCACCAATTGCTATGACAAGTGCGCCATCAACTGGCCGCCGCTGCTGGCCGATGCCGCTGCCAAGCCCGAGGGTGATTTCACCCTGGTCGACCGCACCGATGGCTCCAAGATGTGGGCCTACAAGGCCATGCCGCTCTATTTCTGGAAGGACGACATGAAGGCCGGCGACATCACCGGTGACGGCGTCGGCGGCGTCTGGCATCTTGCCGTAGAATAAACCCGGGCGCTCCAGTGGACGACTTCCTCGACCAGATCGAAGCCTGCGTACCGGCCTTGCGGCGTTATGCCCGGGCGCTGACGCGCAATCTCGACCTGGCCGATGATCTGGTCCAGGACTGTCTGGAGCGCGCAATCTCCAGGCGCGGGCTGTTCCGCCCAAGCGGACCGGTACGCGCCTGGTTGTTCACCATCCTGCTCAACCTGCA
>JAHJOS010000643.1 GCA_018820005.1 Alphaproteobacteria bacterium
CGTGCTGATGGGCTATTACAATCCGGTCTATATCTTTGGCGTGGACGCGTTTGTGGCCGCGGCCAAGGCCGCCGGTGTCGACGGGCTGATCATTGTGGACCTGCCGCCCGAGGAAGATGAAGAGCTGTGCCTGCCGGCCATGGCAGCCGGGCTCAACTTCATCCGGCTCACCACGCCCACCACCGACGACAATCGCCTGCCGGCGGTGCTCAAGAACAGCTCGGGCTTTGTCTATTATGTCTCGATGACTGGGGTCACCGGGGCCGCCATAAAGTCGCGCGGTGCTGTGGGCGAGGCGGTCGACCGCATCAAGAGCCACACCAATCTGCCCGTTGCTGTGGGCTTTGGCATCAAGACGGCGGAAGACGCGGCCGATATCGGCAAGCATGCCGATGGCATCGTGGTGGGCACCGTGCTGGTCGATGCGGTGGCGCGCTCGCTGGTGGACGGCAAGGCCGGTCCAACCACGGTCAGCGCCGTGCGCGATCTGGTTGCGGACCTTGCCGCTGGGGTCAAGCGGGCCCGCCAATAGGGGTTCTATCCACAGAGGCGTGGCGTTCCCTTTGCCCTTGGAGCGCCGCCCTGATAAGAATTGCCACAATTATAGCTTAGGTGGCGGTTCCGTCACCGCACGAGGCCTGCCATGAACTGGATCGACAATTTCGTTCGCCCCAAAATCCGCTCGATTCTCGGCAACAAGCCGACGATCGCGGAGAATTTGTGGGTCAAGGACCCCGAGTCCGGCGAAATGGTGTTCTATCGCGATCTCGAGGCCAATCAGTGGGTGGTGCCCAATTCGGGCTACCACATGAAGATCAAGCCGGCTGACCGGTTCAAAACCTTCTTTGACGAAGGCACCTATCAGATGGTGCCGGTGCCCGCAGCGCCTGTGGACCCACTCAAATTCCGCGACCAGAAGCGCTATGTCGACCGCCTCAAGGAGAACCGCGCCAAGACCGGGTTCGACGATTCCGTCCTGGTGGCGACCGGCAAGCTCTATGAGCGCGACATCACCGTTGCCGTGCAGGACTTTGACTTCATGGGCGGCTCGCTGGGCATGGCGGCTGGCCAGGGCATCATCACCGGCCTGGAGACCGCTGCACAGCGCAAGACGCCTTTCGTGCTGTTCGTCGCATCGGGCGGCGCGCGCATGCAGGAGGGCGTGCTCAGCCTGATGCAGATGCCGCGCACCACCGTTGCGGTACTGCGCCTGCGCGAAGCGGGCCTGCCGTTCTTTGTCGTGCTGACCAATCCCACCACCGGTGGCGTTACGGCCTCCTATGCCATGCTGGGCGATGTGCATCTGGCCGAGCCGGGCGCGGTGATCGGCTTTGCCGGCGCGCGCGTCATCGAGCAGACCATTCGCGAAAAGCTGCCCAAGGGCTTCCAGCGTTCTGAATATCTGCTTGAGCACGGCATGGTGGACATGGTGGTGCACCGGCACAATCTGCGCTCCACCATCGGATCGCTGGCGGCCATCCTGACCAAGGCCGATGCGCCCCAGGCGCTGAGCAGCGCCATGAGCCCGACGGTGTCGCGCCAGACGAGCCTGCGTGACGCCGCCGTTGCCGCCGAAGGCGACGATGCCGATCTCGGTCCTGTCCCCACTGCTGCGCACGCTGAGTAGGGTTTACGCCGGCTTAATACCCCTGCGGTAGCTTTCCCCCGTGGCTGCACGGACTGGCGCGAATGCGTCAGTCTGGCATTGGGCAGCGGGAGGATGAATTGATGCCGGGTTTTTCGCTTCCGATTGCGCGCAAGCTCCCTTTGGCGCTGCTGGGCAGTGCCCTTCTGGTCAGCGTCGGCGTCGGGCTTGGCAGCTATATGATCGGGAGCCAGGCGCTGCGCAACGGCGCTGAAACCAATCTTATGACACTGGCCAGCGAGCGCGCGGCCGCCGTCTCGACCTATCTCAAATCGGTGCGCGACGATCTGGTCGCCACATCGCGTTCGGAAGCCACCGTGCAGTCGCTGCGCGATTTTGGTGGCGCGTGGCTGCAGTTCAAGGTCGATCCGACCGCCGAAGTGCGCAAGCTCTATGTCGATGACAATCCCACCCCCGACAACCGGGCGGCGCTGGAAACGCTGGGGACGACGGGCGCCTATGACGCCACCCACACCCGCTTTCACGCCGGCTTCCGCAATGCCATAGCGGCGCGCGGCTATCGCGACCTCTACCTGTTCGATCTGAAAGGCTTCATGGTCTATTCGGTGAACAAGGGCGACGATTTCGGTACCAAGTTCGGCGAAGGCGGTCCCTTTGTCTCGACGACGCTCGCCAGCGTGGTGCAGCAGGCGCTGGCCATCGAGAACCCTGACGATATCGCTTTTTCCGATTTCGCGCCCTATGCGCCCGCCGGTGCCTTGCCGGCGAGCTTTTTTGCCAAGCCAGTGTTCAATGCGCAGGGCCGCAAGGTGGGCGTTCTGGCCATTCAGCTGCCGTCCGACCGGCTCGACAATGTGATTGGCGACCGCACCGGCATGGGCCAGACCGGCGAAGTGCTGGTTGCCGGATCGGACGGGCTACTGCGCAGCGATTCCAGCTTCACGCCAGACAATGATGCAATGGTGACGCCCTTCAAGGGCCCCATTCTGGACGCGGCGCTGGCCGGCCAGCCCAGCGATGGCGATATGAGCAGCTATCGCGCCATGGACATGATGGTGGCGGCTGCGCCGATTACGACGCCTGGCCAGCCCTGGGCCGCCGTGGCCGTAATGGGCCGAGACGAAGTGCTGGCGCCGGTGAGCGACATGCGCAACCTGATGCTGGCCATCGGCACGGGCCTTCTGGCCGTGGTTGGTGCGCTTGGCCTGTGGTTCTCGCGCCGTATCACCAAGCCCATCACGCGGTTGACGGGCACGATGGAAGCGCTGGCCAAGGGACAGCTCGATATCGAGGTCAAGGGCGCCGAGCGCTCCGACGAGCTGGGCGCCATGGCGCGGGCCGTCGAGGTGTTCCGGGCCAATGGGCTCAAGGTGACGCAAATGACCGAGGCGGAAGCCGCCCGCATCATTGCCAGCCAGGCCGAACGCGCCGCCATGATGGCGGATCTGCAGCGCGCCTTTGGACATGTGGTGGACGCAGCCATTGCGGGGGATTTCTCCAAGCGGGTCGACGCCAGTTTCCCCGATGCCGAACTCAATACCCTGGCCGGCTCGGTCAATGCGCTGGTGGAAACCGTTGATCGCGGACTGGGCGAGACCGGCGATGTGCTGGCTGCGCTGGCCGACACCGATCTGACGCGCCGCGTGCAGGGCCAATATGAGGGGGCCTTTGCCCGCCTCAAATCCGATACCAATGC
This sequence comes from Alphaproteobacteria bacterium, assembly GCA_018820005.1. Classification (GTDB taxonomy): domain Bacteria; phylum Pseudomonadota; class Alphaproteobacteria; order Rhizobiales; family Devosiaceae; genus Devosia. The sequence goes on from JAHJOS010000643.1 coordinate 3,303, forward strand.
GGTCGCCGAGAAACTCGGCGAGATCGTGGGTCAACTGCGCGACACCTCACGGGCGCTCAAGCGCGCAACCGGCGAAATCCTCAGCGGCGCCAATGATCTGAGCGAGCGCACGACGCGCCAGGCCGCCACGATCGAGGAAACCTCGGCGACGATGGAGGAACTGGTCAGCACCGTGCTGGGCAATTCGCGCAAGGCCGAGGCCGCCAGCGTCCAGGCCAATGCGGTATCGGCAACGGCCGAAGCGGGTGGTCTGGTGATGGCGCAGGCCACCCAAGCGATGGAGAGGATCACGCAGTCCTCGACCAATATCTCCAATATCATCGGGCTGATTGACGACATCGCCTTCCAGACCAATCTGCTGGCGCTCAATGCCTCGGTTGAAGCGGCGCGGGCCGGCGACGCCGGCAAGGGCTTTGCCGTTGTGGCCGTTGAAGTGCGACGGCTGGCCCAATCGGCCGCCTCGGCGTCGGCCGATGTCAAAACCCAGATCGAGCACTCGGCCAATGAAGTGCGCGGCGGCAGCCAGCTGGTGAGCGAAGCCGCCGCAAAGCTGGCCAGCATGCTGGATGGTATTCGCGACAGCACCGCCGCGATGCAGGCCATCTCGGACGACAGCCGCAAGCAGGCGGTTGCGCTTGAAGAGGTCAATATCGCCGTGCGGCAGATGGATGAGATGACCCAGCACAATGCCGCGCTGGTGGAAGAGACCAATGCCGCCATCGAACAAACCGAGGCGCAGGCCAGCGAGCTGGACCGGATCGTCGATATTTTCACCATCGGGGATGGCGAGGCGCGTGGCGGCAAGCCGGCGCTGGTGGCCGTTGGCGCGGCAATTCCGGCTGGGGCTACAAGGACCAGCGGTGTGCGCGGCATGCAAGCCAAGCTGGCGGCGGCGGGCAATTACCTGCGCGGCGGCACAGCGGCGCCGAGCAAGGACTGGAATGAGTTCTAGAGCATTTCACCGCGTCGCTGACGTGGCGAGGCGCTCCAGGTCCTTGTGTGGTCACGCTTTCAGGAAAAGTGGAGGCCAGTTTTCCTGAAAGCGTTCCAGGCTGGTCTGGTGGCACCTGTGGCGCAGACGCTTTTGTGATCTTGTTGAGCCCTGCACCATGGTGCGGGGCTCAGTACTTTTTGGCCAAGAAGACCGGCGCATACGAGCTTTCGGCTACCGCTGCCCAACCGCGTGGTTAAGCATTCAACAAGCCTATTGTGCGCATTGTTGTGCACGACTTGTGCACAACCGGACCACAAAACTATGGCGCTCCTCCCCCGCACCGTTTCAGGCAAGCTTGTTCTGGCATCTGGAATATCCATCGCGCTCATACTGACCGCCTATACGACCTTCAACGTCCTGTCTGCCAAGAACCGGACCGAAGATCAGGTGATGGCGCTGGCGACCCAGACAGCGACCAGTGTGGCCAACCAGCTTGCGATCAACCTGACCGAGGCAACGTCGGCTGGCACGGCCCTGGCCGCCACCATTTCGGGCTACATGAGCGAAGCTGTGACCACGCGCAGCAATGTGGTCGCGCTGCTGCAGCAGGTGGCGCCGCAGTATGACTTCGTGTTCGGGTCCTGGATGATGGAACTGCCCGACCCGACGGCTCCCCGCTTGCTCACGGGCACGGAGGGAACCAATGACCAGGGCGTTTTCACCGCCTACTGGACCAAGGATGACGCCGGCAAGATGGGCTTTTCGACCTGGTCGATCAATGTCGAAGACGAGTATTATGCCGGCCCGATGAGCACCAAGAAGACACTCATCACCTCCCCCTATTTCTCGGCCAGCGGCGAGAACCTGCTGACGTCGGTATCCTCGCCCGTCACGGTTGACGGCACCATCGTGGGTATCGCCGGCGTCGATATCCGGCTGAACGACCTGACGGCGTTGCTGGCCAATCTGCACCCTTTCGAGGGGGGCAGCGTCATGCTGATTGCCAGCAACGGAAACTGGCTCGCCAACCCTGACAAGACCAAGCTGACCACCGCCTATGCCGACCCCGGCGCCGATCTGGTGAGCCAGGCGCTGGCCGACGGCAAGATGCGGGTTATCCGCGACATGCCCGATGGCGCTGTGCGGCTGGTCTATCCCTTTACCGCACCGGGCATGAACACCACCTGGGCTGCCATTCTGGACGTGCCGGCAGCGATCTTTAATGAACCGGTGTGGCAGCAGATCCAGTCTGCCATTATCGGCGGCGTCATCATCCTGCTGGTGAGCCTGGGCGTGATCGCGGTGACGTCCCGCACGATCGTCAGAAAGCCGATTGCGCGCCTGTCCCAGACCATGAACGAACTGGCCAAGGGCAATCTCGAGGTCAAGGTGCACGACACCGAACGCACCGACGAGATGGGCACCATGGCCCGCACCGTCGAGGTGTTCCGCGACAATGCCAACAAGGTCAACGATATGAGCGCAGCCGAAGCTGTGCGCATCATCGCCGACGAGGACGCACGACGCCAGATGATGAGCGCCCTGCAACAGGCCTTTGGCAATGTTGTTGATGCCGCCATCGCCGGCGATTTCTCCAAGCGGGTCAACGCAGAATTCCCCGATCAGGAACTCAATGGACTGGCTAGCAGCGTCAATAGCCTGGTCAAGACTGTCGAGAGCGGCCTGAGCGAAACCGGACGGGTGCTCAAGGCACTGGCCAACACCGATCTGACCGAGCGCATGCAAGGCAATTATCAGGGCGCCTTTGCCCATCTGCAGGCCGACACCAATGCGGTTGCCGACCGGTTGAGCGATGTGGTCAACCGGCTGCAGGATACGTCGCAGTCCCTGCGCACGGCGACTGGCGAAATCCTGGCCGGCGCCAACGACCTGAGCGAGCGCACCACCAAGCAGGCCGCCACCATCGAGCAAACCTCGGCAACCATGGAGCAGCTGGCGGCAACGGTTCTGGCAAATGCCAACAAGTCCGGCACCGCCAGCCTCAAGTCGCAGTCGGTTTCCCAGACCGCAGAAGAGGGCGGCGTGGTCATGGACAAGGCGACCGGCGCCATGGAAAAGATCACCAGCTCCTCGGCCAAGATCTCCAATATCATCGGCTTGATCGACGATATCGCCTTCCAGACAAATCTGCTGGCGCTGAACGCCTCGGTGGAAGCGGCGCGGGCGGGCGATGCCGGCAAGGGCTTTGCCGTCGTGGCCGTAGAAGTGCGGCGCCTGGCGCAATCGGCCGCTTCGGCGTCGGCAGACGTCAAGGTGCTCATAGAAGAAAGCGCAACCGAAGTGGCGGGCGGCTCGCGGCTGGTGGCCGAGGCTGCTGGCAAGCTTGAGGCGATCCTTGAGGGCATTCGCGAGAACAGCCTGATCATGGAAGGCATTGCACGCGAGAGCAAGGAGCAGGCTGCAGCGATCGAGGAAGTCAACGTCGGCGTGCGCCAGATGGACGAGATGACCCAGCACAATGCTGCCCTCGTCGAAGAGATCAACGCAGCCATCGAGCAGACCGAGAGCCAGGCCTCCGAGCTGGACCAGATCGTGGCCGTGTTCGCCACCCATGGCGCGGCATCGAGCCGGGCACCGGCCCGCGCCCCTGCGGCGGCACGACCGACCCCAGCGCCAGCGGCCCCGGCGCGAAAGGCAGCCAAGCAGTATCTCAGCCAGGGCAACGCCGCCATCTCGGCCGACTGGAACGAGTTCTAGACACTGCCGATATAAACCTGTTGCCCCGGTTCGCGCCGGGGCAACAATCGTATCCCCTGGGGCCGCCAAGCCCTTGAGACAGACACATAGTCTGGCGTAAACGGAGGTTCCCCTCGTCTTGGGCAGGAACTCCCATGTCGCGCACCGATGCCATCCTCAAACGCCTTTCGGGGCTGCACCCCAAGCTGATCGATCTCTGCCTGGACCGCATGCTGCCGCTGCTGGACGAGCTGGGCAATCCGCAGGACAAACTGCCACCGGTGATCCATGTGGCTGGGACCAATGCCAAGGGCTCCACCATCGCCTATCTGCGGGCGTTTCTCGAAGCCGCCGGCAAGCGCGTTCACGTCTATAACTCCCCTCATCTGGTGCGTTTCAACGAGCGCATCCGCCTGGCCGGCAGACTGGTCGATACCCGCCGGCTCAATGCGACGCTGGAGCGGGTCGAGGCTGCCAATGCCGGGCGGTCGATCACGTTTTTCGAGGTAACGACGGTGGCGGCCATGCTGCTTTATGCCGAGACCGAGGCGGACTATCTGCTGCTCGAAACCGGCATGGGCGGCACCTATGACACCACCAATATCGTCAAGCAGCCGTTGGGCGTGATCATTACCCCGGTCGACCTCGATCATCAGGGGTTCCTGGGCAATACCATTGCCGAGATCGCGGTGAGCAAGGCCGGCATTCTCAAGCGCGGCAGCAAGGCGGTGATCGGGCTGCAGCAGCCCGAAGGCCGCGCGGTGATCGAGCGGGCAGCCCATCGCCTGGGTGTGAGGCCGATCTGGCAGGGCGAGGATTTCCATGGGCAGTCCCAGGATGGCCGGCTGGTCTTTTCTGACGAGGACGGGCTGCTCGACCTGCCGCCGCCCGCGCTGATCGGGGCGCATCAGTTCCACAATGCGGCGCTGGCGATTGCGGCGACGCGGCACTTCGACCTGCCGGTCAGCGCGTCAGAAATCGCTGCGGGGCTGCGCAGTGTGGTGTGGCCGGCGCGGATGATGCCGCTGCGCGGTCGTCTGCGCGACATGCTGCATGAGGGCAGCGAACTCTGGCTCGACGGCGGGCATAATGTGCATGGCGCCACCGCGCTGGCCGCGGCCATTGCCGAGATGAACCGGACGCGCCCGGCGCCGCTGGTGCTGATCATGGGCATGATGAACACCCGCGATCCCGCGGCGTTCCTGGCCCCTTTTGCCGGTCAGGTGCAGCAGATCTATACGCTGACCGTGCCGGGGGAACCCAATTCGCACAAGGCCGACGACATCGCGGCCAAAGCCCGCGGCGCAGGGTTTGCCGCGAGCCCGAAACGCTCGATCCTGTCGGCGCTTGAAGCTGCTGCAGCGGTGCCCAATGCCCGCGTGCTGATCTGCGGCTCGCTCTATCTGGCCGGCGACGTTTTGGCCAAAAACCATACGCCGCCGGACTGATCGACAGGTCGTGTCAGTATCTTGCCTGGTCGCTGCCCATGAAGGGATCGACCGGGCTGCTGCCGGCAAAGGGCTTGCGGCCCATCAGCGCGTCGACCACGGCGGCCTGGATGGCTTCTGATGACCCATAGGCATTGATATAGGCCGGCACGCGCGGGGCGTCGTAGAGATAATAGGGATAGCCCAGCGAGATCATCAGCGTTGGCAAATCGTGCCAGTAGCGGCGCATCCCACCGAACACCGAGCCGGTCAGCTTGACCCAATCAAGGAAGATGCGGCTGCGGGTGAGCGTGGTCTCTTCGGCGAAGAGATAAAGCACCAGATCGAAATCGGTTGGCTTGATGTCGAGGTCGGGGGTGAACATGGTCACCTCAAAGCCCTCGGCAGCGAGCCGGTCGGGGAGGCTGAGCGGCAGGGGCTGCGGCACGAAGGGCACCACCGCGCCGCCGGAGAACACCAGCACGCGGCGCTGGCGCAGCGGCGAGAGCGGCAGCAGATTGCGCACATCCTTGACCAGCGTGGGCACGCGGGCCGTCACGCTGGTGGCCGTGGCCAGGTGCTCATCGGAGCCGATCAGGCGCGCCACATCTTCAAGCGCGGCCATGCCGGCATTGTTGTGCAACCCGAGCGCGGCCTTGAGCGCCAGTACGCGGGTGACAGCCTCGTCGACCCGCTCCTGGTTAAGTCGCCCATCGGCCACGGCCTTGACCAATCGCATCAGGTCGGCATTGGGATCGTCACTGAACAGGATGACATCGCAGCCCGAGATGATGACTTCGGGCAGGGTGTCGTCGCGCGGACCCCAATCGCCCAGCCCGGCCATTGGCGTGGCATCGGAGACGATCAGGCCGTTGAAACCGAGTTCGCGGCGCAGCAGATCCTGGTTGAGCAATCGCGAGATCGAGGCCGGGCGATAAGCCTCGGCGCCGCAATCGGGATCGATGGCGCGGGCATAGGCCGGCAGCGCGATATGGGCCGACATGATGGAGAGCACGCCTGCATCGATGGCCTTGCGATAGAGCCGGCCGAAGCTGGCTTCCCAATCAGCCATCGACAGCGGATTGACGGTGGTGACCAGATGCTGGTCGCGGTCGTCATAGCCCTCACCGGGCCAATGCTTGGCCGTGGCGGCGACGCCATTGGCCTGGAAGGCGGCAATCTGGGCCAGGGCGTGGCGCTCGACCTTGTCGATATCGCTGCCATAGGAACGGGTGCCGACAATGGCGCTGCGCCAGGCGACATTGAGATCGATGACGGGCGTAAAACTCCAGTTCAGCCCGATGGCGCTGGCCTCGCGCGCCATCAGGGTGGAAATGGCGGTAGTGGCCTCAAGGTCATCGACGGCGGCCAGCCCGAGCGGATTGGGCACGCTGGTGCCCAGAGCCAAGCTCATGCGGCTGCCCTCAAGATCGGCGCTGACCAGC
>JAHJOS010000644.1 GCA_018820005.1 Alphaproteobacteria bacterium
CTTTCAGCTCAGTTTCGCCATCATCACCCCGGCGCTGATCGCTGGGGCCTTCGCCGAGCGCATGAAATTCTCCGCGGCGATGTTGTTCATGGCGCTTTGGTTCACCCTGGTCTACGCGCCCATGGCGCACATGGTCTGGGGCGGGCCGGGCGCGCTGATGCACAATTGGGGCGTGCTGGATTTTGCCGGAGGCACTGCGGTGCATATCAACGCGGGAGTTGCCGCGCTGGCCGCCTGCATTCTGCTCGGCAAGCGCAAGGGCTATCCGCACGTTGCGATGAAGCCGCGCAACCTGCCGCTGGCGTTGACGGGTGCAGCCCTGCTCTGGGTGGGCTGGTTTGGCTTTAACGTCGGCTCGGTGGCCGGTGTCGCCGAGCTGTCTGGGGTGGTGATGCTGAACACCCAACTGGGTGCCTGCGCCGGCATTGTCGGCTGGTTGCTCGCCGAATGCATCCGCAGCGGCCGCGCCAGCGCGCTTGGGCTGGCCTCCGGTGCGCTCGCCGGTCTGGTTGGCATCACCCCGGCATGCGCCTACGTCGGTCCGGGTGGCGCGCTGGCCATCGGCCTGCTGTGCGGCGTGGCCTGCTTCTACGCGGTCACCCAGCTGAAGCAACGGTTGGGCTATGACGACAGCCTCGATGTGTTCGGCCTGCATGGGGTGGGCGGTGTCGTCGGTGCTCTTCTCACCGGCGTGTTCTGCTCGCCGGCGCTAGGGGGCTATGTCGAGGGCACCGATATCCTCGAACAGCTCTGGGCGCAGCTGCTGAGCGTGGTCTTCACCTTCGTCTACTGCTTTGCGCTGAGCTGGATGATCCTCAAGCTGGTGGACCGACTGGTCGGTCTGCGTGTGCGCGAGGAGGAGGAAGAGATGGGGCTGGATCTGGCCGAGCACAACGAGCGGGCCTACAGCAATTGATAAAAGCCCTCTGGTTCTTCACTGCCGGCACCGACGGTTCGCCATAACGAGCCGTCAGCCCTGCCCAATGTCCGGTTGTGCCGGCCATCGAAAGCCCCGCGAGGGGCTTTTTTCGTCAGCTCTGCCAAGCCCGAGCCGACGGCGCTGAGTGACCCAACTTGCCCCGAAATCTGTCACGTCATCACCAGGCTGCGCATTCGTTGTGCGTAAAAGCAGCCCCGCTGCAACGCCGCGCATTCTTCACCTCACGCAGGCCGCTGTACTTCCCGGCGTGCCTTCTTCTGGCATGCTCCGTGCTTTCCTTAAAAGAATGAAAAATTCCCTTAGGTAATTTTCCTCACGCCAGTCCGCCCGACAGCAACCGGGCATTTGAAGGAAGGAGAGCTTGGATGACTAGCGATACCGCATCGCATAAGCACAGCACGCCGGTGTACGCCGAAGCGCCGTCCCCGGTGCCCTGTCAGCAACGGATTATGCTCGCTCAGGACGCCTCGCACGCGGAGGTCGCGCGCTTCGTCGAGGCGATGCAGGCGCTGCAGCAACCGGTCACCCTGGTCGGTCTGACGGGCCGCGCGCCCCACGCCGTGCAACAGGAAATCGTCTCCGACCGCGCGTCGCTCGGCCAGCGGCTGACCGTGCTGCTGGACGATGCGCCGCTCTGCACCCGGCTTCACGTCTCTGGCGACGAGGCTTTTCTTTGGCATTGCCATGCGCTGGCCCAGGCCGCCGGGCTTGCTGACGAGCAGATCGAACTGATCAGGCTCGGGCAGCGGCGACATCTTTACTGCGTGCATTGCTCCTGTCTGCAGGAGATTGCCGAAGAGGGCGAGGCCACGTGCCAGGATTGTGGTGTACGGCTGCTGGTGCGTGAGCATTTTTCCCGGCGCCTGGGCGCCTACATGGGGGTCTGTCTGGATGCCTGCGACCCGCGCGGGGAGGGACGGCCATGACCGCAGCGCTCGAGGTTCAAGTGGCCGGGATCTGCCAGCTCACCCCGGTGGTACGCGAGTTCACGCTGGTCCCGGTTGATGGAATACTGCCCAGCTTTTCCTGCGGCAGCCATGTGCAGGTTCACATCGAGGCTGGCGGTCGTACCCTGCGCAATGCTTACTCCCTACTCGGCGACCCGGCTGACCGCGACCACTACCGCATTGCCGTGCGCCTGCAGGAAGCCTCGCGCGGCGGTTCGCGCTTCATGCACGAGCAGCTCAGTGTAGGCGACCGCCTGCGCCTGTCGCCGCCGGCCAACCTGTTCGCCCCGCACAGTCGTGCCCGCCATCACGTGCTGATTGCTGGCGGCATTGGCATCACGCCATTTCTCTCCTACATCGCCGAGCTGCAGGCGAAGGGCGCCAGCTTCGAATTGCACTATGCCTACCGCGCCGGTCTGACCGACGCCTACCTCGCCAGCCTGCGGCAGCGACTCGGCGAGCGCCTGCATGGCTACGACTCACTGCAGGGGCAGCGCCTGGATATGGGCCGGCTACTGGCACGACAGAAGCTTGGCACCCATGCGTACGTCTGTGGCCCGCAGAGTCTGCTCGACTGCGTTCGCGAGCAGGCGGCCATGCTGGGCTGGCCGCAGAGCAGTCTGCATTGGGAAGCCTTCGCCGCTCCCGAGCCGGGCGCAGCGTTTTCCGTGACGCTGACGAGCAATGGCCGGCAGATCGACGTGCCCGCCGACAGCAGCCTGCTGGAAACCCTCGAAGCGCACGACGTCGAGCTCCCCAACCTGTGCCGCGGCGGGGTCTGTGGCCAGTGCGCCACCGGTTATAGCAGCGGCGAGGTGGAGCATCGCGACAGCTACCTTGCTCCAGCCGAGAGGGCCACCACCCTCATGCCTTGTGTTTCGCGCGGCCGTTGCGGCAGCGCCCTGACGCTCAATCTCTAGGAGTTCGCCATGCCTGTGACCCTGAAACCCGTCGAAACCTACCGCGATGACTTCACCTTCCGCAACAGCGCCGAGGCCATTGCCCGCTTCCCGTTTCCCTTCCCCGAAGACAGCTACATGTACTCGGTGAACATTGAACCGGCCACCGCCGGCGCTCCCGGCTCGGTATTCGAGCACTGGTTCGACATCGACGAGCACTATCGCTCGGAAATGGCCGAGCGGGCGCGGGTACTCGAGCGTGACCCGGATCGTTGCCTTGTCATGCCGCATATGCAGCAGGCGGGCTGGGACGCGGTGGAAATGCTGATGACCCACCTTGCCACCGACTACCCCGAGTGGTTTGAGCTCGAGCGCGACGGCGAACGCTGGCTCTGGCGCAACCATGCACTGGACCTCTGCCAGCGCTTCACCTTCGGCGATCCGGCGAGCCTGCCTTGCGAACCGCTGGAGTACATCACCCGCCAGGTACAGGGCGATTTCGCAATGCTTGACCAGCGCGACGGCAATCTGTGGATGGATGCCGGGATGATCACCTGCCCGGCGGACTGGTCGATCAAGTTCGATGCCGGGATGAGTTTTACCCAGTGGCATTCACCGGTGCCGATGGCACACCAGCTCGGCGTGTTTGATAGGGCGCTGAAGTATCTGATGAACATCCAGGTCGACCAGCCGGTGCGTCGGCTGAATTGGACCTTAACGGTTAATCCACGCCTGGATACTTCGTCGGAAACCTTCCATGAATGGGGAGGCGAGCGCGCCCAGGTCTCCGCAGAAAATGTCGCTCAGCGTGTGCACCTGCGCGTCGAACTGCAGTTCATGCCGCGCCTGCCGCGCAGCAATGCGCTGCTGTTCGGCATTCGCACCTACCTCATCAGCCTTGAAGAGTTGGCCAGCAACCCGGCCTGGGCCTGCCGCCTGCATCGCGTTCTGCGCGACCTGCCGGAAGCCATTGCCGACTACAAGGGCATGACGCTCTATCGCCAGACGGTGGTGGATTGGCTGCGCCAGTTCGATCCCCAAGCCCGCGCCGCCTGAAGCTGGCGCCTCGTCATTGAGTAATCACGCCTGCCTGCAGGCTCTATCCAAGCACTGGAGAACATACAGATGGCAAATTCCTGGCGCATATCCGCCCTTGCTCACCGCCACAGGGCGCTGGGCTCGGCTCTTGAAGACTGGAACGGGATGGGCACTGCCTGGACGTATGGCGCCACCTCGCTTTGTCAGGCGCACGAGGCGATCCGTACCCGTGCCGGCCTGATGGACGTATCGGGCCTGAAGAAGGTGCACTATGTCGGGCCGCATGCCGAATCGCTGTTGGACTACGCCACCAGCCGCGATATATCGAAGATCTACCCCGGCAAGTCGGCCTACGCCACCATGCTTAACGAAGCCGGCAAGTTTGTTGATGACTGCGTGATCTATCGCACCGGTCCCAACGCCTTCATGGTCGTACACGGCGCTGGCAGCGGCTACGAAATGCTGGTGCGCTCTGCCCAGGGTCGGCAGGTCGCGGTGCTGTTCGATGATGATCTTCACGACCTCTCTCTGCAGGGCCCGCTGGCGGTGGACTTTCTCGCCGATCATGTGCCAGGCATCCGCGAACTGCCTTACTTCCACCACCTGCAGACACGGCTGTTCGGCTATCCGGTGATGATCTCGCGCACTGGCTACACCGGCGAGCGCGGCTACGAGATCTTCTGCAAGGC
>JAHJOS010000645.1 GCA_018820005.1 Alphaproteobacteria bacterium
CCAGAACTTTCCAGACCATGTTCAGGCCCACCACGACCAGAAACGCAGCGAAGACATATTTGAGCGTCTTCTGGTCCAGCCGATGCGCGAGCCGCGCCCCCATCGGCGCAAACAGCGCCGCCAGCACGGCCACCAGCAATAGCGCCACCAGATTGATATAGCCGATGCTGAGCGGGGGCAGGCCCGCCACGCCCCAGCCGGAAATGGCAAAGCCCAGCGTGCCCGAGAGCGCAATGGCCACCCCGATCGCCGCCGATGTGCCCACCGCCGCATGCATGGTGGCGCCAAACGCCACCAGCGTCGGCACGCTCAGCGATCCGCCGCCGGTCCCCATCAGAGCCGAGATATAGCCCACCACGAATGCGGCAAGGCGATGGGTCAATTTCGAACTGCGCAAGTGCCCCATCAGGCGCGTCTGGAAGGCGAACACGATATTGGCCGCAATGATAAAGGCCATCACGGCAAAGACGATGCGCAGCACATCGCCCGAGAAGAGCCCCGCCATCAGCCCGCCGATGAAGGTGCCGGCCACGATGAATGGTACCCAGAGCCACAGCGTCTTGGTGTCAAGCGAACCGCGCTTCCAATGCGCCCGGGCGCTGGCCAGCCCGGTGGGAATGATGATGGCCAGCGAGGTGCCCACCGCCACATGCTGGACCACATCGCTGTCATAGCCGAGCACCGACAGCACCACCGACAGTGCCGGCACGATGATGGCCCCGCCACCGATGCCCAGAAGACCGGCGGCCAGACCGGAGGCGACCCCGGTCAGCATCAGACCCAGCACGAAGGGCCAGTAGCCGGCCAGAACGCTCCAATCCATCAACGATCCCCGATGACATGCAGCACCACACTGCGCCGGTGCGGGCGCGTCCGGTGCTCAAACAGATATAGCCCCTGCCAGGTGCCCAGTACCGGCACCCCATCGCTGATCGGAATGCCGATCGAGGTTTGTGTCAGGGACGATTTGATGTGCGCCGGCATGTCATCGGGGCCCTCGGTGGTATGGACCATCCAATCCATGCCCTCGGGCACCAGCCGCGCGAAGAAGCTGTTCAGATCGGTCTGCACATCGCGATCAGCGTTTTCCTGGATCAGCAGCGAACATGACGTGTGCCGCACAAAGACCGTCAGCAGGCCCGTCGCTATATCGCAATCCGTCACGAACTGACGAATCTGCGCGGTAAATTCGTAAAGCCCCTGCCCTTGGGTCGGCAGGATCAGGGTATCAATTGCCTGTTGCATTCCCCGCCGTACCACGAAGTGACGCCTGCTCGCCAGCGCCCCTGCCGTGCTATCGGCGGTGACCGCCGCATTCACGCCATGTTCGCACCGCCTCCTGTGCTTCACATTCCAGGTGCTTCGTTCCAAAGCCTATACATACCAATATCTTACGGGAACTCCCGGACGATCACCAGTCGGACAGATCCATTCACACTGCGTTCAGGCGGTGACCGCGATGGTCGGTCCAACGCCAATCCAAGCAAGGATAAAAACAATGCGTCTAAAAAACTGGCTTCTTACCGGCACCAGTATCGGCATGCTTGCCGTGCTCCCCGTGACCGCACACGCCCAGGACAGCGAACTGGTCGCCGTCTATCAGGAATTCACCACGGCCCAGGCCTCTGGTGACGCGGACGCAACTGCCGCAGCGCAGGCCAAGCTGACCGAAGCCTGTATCGTTGCCGGCTACGCCAGCGTTGACGAGTGCCTTGCGGCCCTCCAGGCCATGACGGCAGAGCCTGCGCCAGCAGCCGAGCCCGCACCTGCCGCTGAGCCTGCGCCAGCAGCAGAGCCCGCACCGGCCGCTGAGCCCGCACCGGCAGTCGAGCCAGCACCAGCCGCAGAACCGGCGCCTGTTGCTGAGCCCGAGCCCGTAGCAGAACCTGCCCCGGTCGAAGAACCCGCGCCGGCCCCTGCGCCAGAACCCGCGCCTGTCATCGACATCACCGCCGATCTGCAGGCCCAGGTGGATGCCTATAACGCCGCCGTGGCCAATATCGAGGCCGGTGGCGACCGCGCTGCTGCTCAGGACCAGATGGCCCAGGCCAAGCAGAACATGGCCGCACTGTGCGCCGAGGCAGGCATCGGTGGTATCGATGAATGCCTGTCAACCTATGGCATGAGCCTGTCAGCAGTACCGCCTGTCGAAGAGCAGCCGGCGGCTGAACCTGCACCGGCTGCAGAGCCCGCGCCTGCACCAGAGCCTGCCCCTGCAGCCGAAGCCGCTCCTGCGGCGGAGCCTGCGCCAGCTGCAGAAGCAGCGCCGGCTGAAGTCGCGCCTGCCGAGGCAGCACCGGCTGCTGAAGCCGCACCGGCTCCTGCTGAAGGCGCACCGGCTGTCGACATTTCCGCTGACCTGGCGGCTCAGGTCGACGCCTATAACGGCGCTGTGGCCGACATGATGGCTGGTGGCGATCTCGCTGCGTCGCAGGCCAAGATGACCGAAGTCGAGCAGAACATTGCGGCCCTCTGCGCCCAGGTGGGGATGCAGGACGTGACCGCTTGCCTTGCCAACTATGGCCTGGCTTTGCCCACTGTCCCCAGCATGGGTCAGCCTGACGCTGCGGCTGTTCCAGCCGAACCTGCAGCCGTTGCTGCGGAACCGGTAGAGATCATCGAAAACCTGCCGGCCGGCATCACCCAGGAGCAGGTTGCTCCGGTGCTCGATAGTGCCAAGGACGTGGACGCCGACCCCGCTGCCGAGGCAACGATGGACGCCACGGTTGCCGCAGAGCCGGCCGTCGCCCCACCGGAATCGGATACCGCCGCGCAGTCGGACGCCATGCGCGCCTTCGCTGCCGAGGCACCTGCTGCGCCCGAACAGGGCACCGAGGTCACTGCCACGGAAAATACCACCGTCAACCAGACGGTGAACAACACCTACATCAACAACATCACCAATATCAACAACACGACCACCAACAACACGACCAACAACACCACCAACAATACGCAAAACAACATTGGTCAGCAGAACAATGTTACGGTTATTGAACAGGCACCTGTGCAGGCGGCAAGCACGGGTGACGTCATCACCCAGGTCATCCTGCAGGTGGGCACCCAGCTGATCGTCAATTCGATCGGCCAGGATACCGACCGCTTCTACAATCCGCAGGAAGACGAGATCTTCTACGAGAACCTGAGCAACGGCCGCACCCGTGAAGTGATCACGCGTCCGGACGGCAGCCAGATCGTCACCGTCCGCAACCGCAATGGCGATATCCTGCGTCGCACGCGCATTGATGCCAATGGTCGTGAATATGTGCTGGCCAGTTTCGATGACCGCTATGACAACGATCTGGTTGTCTGGCGTGACCCGGGTCTGGATCTGCCGCCGCTGCGCCTCAATATCCCCGTGCGTGACTATGTGCTTGATGCCCGTGATGCCGACGAGCGCGAGGTCCAAGTGTTCTTTGAACAGCCGCCGGTCGAACAGGTTGCTCGCCTCTACTCGATCGACGAGGTCAAGCGCTCTGCGCGCGTGCGTGACAGCGTGCGCAAGCTTGAAGTGGGTGGCCTGACCTTCGACACCGGCGCTGCAACCATCAGCCGCGACCAGGTGGGTGCGTTGTCCAACGTTGCCAACGCCATGCTGCAGCTGCTGGCCACCAACCCCAGCGAGACGTTCCTGATCGAAGGTCACACCGACGCTGTGGGCTCCGATATCGCCAACCTGCGTCTGTCGGACGTGCGCGCTGCCACCATTGCCCGCATCCTGACCGACTTCTATGGCGTCCCGCCGGAAAACCTGGCCACCCAGGGCTATGGCGAACGTTACCTCAAGATCCGCACTGACGCGGCCGAGCGCGAAAACCGTCGCGTCACCATCCGCCGCATCACGCCGCTGATCACCGTCGCCAACAACTAGGCGTATCGACCAGCTGGACAATGAAAGGCCGGGCAAATCGCCCGGCCTTTCTGTTTTTCTCTCCCAGGCCGATCAGCCACCTTGCCAGCGGCGCAGGAATTGCTGTTTCAGCGTCACCCTGTGCCGGAGCACCCCATGAAGAAGCTGGAAGTTTTCATCGAGAGCATCATTCTCG
>JAHJOS010000646.1 GCA_018820005.1 Alphaproteobacteria bacterium
AAATAGAGCGCCGTGCCAATGGTATCGACATCGGCCCCCACGCCCCAGGCCCGCTCGCGCCAGCTCAGGCTCTCCAGCCACTGACACAGCTCCGGCGCTGAGATCTCCACGGCCGAGATCGGATGAAGCGGCTGCGCCCCCAGCCCTTCGAGCGCATAGCCCACCGCCAGCACATTATAGAGCGCCAGCCCGTCCCGCCGCATTGGCACGCCCGGCTTGGGCGGCTGATAGGGGTCGGGGAACAGGCCCGTTTCCTCGTCCTGTACTGCCTGCAGCCGCGCAATGGTCGCCGCCACGTCCAGCCCTTCGGGCAGCCCGTCAAAGCCGCGCGCGATCTCGATAGCGTCGCACAGATGCCGAATGCTCATCCGCGCATCGCCGTGGCTTTCGCGCGAGAGGTAGTCGCCATCGCGCATGTTGCGGGCCAGAATGGCCTGATACTGCCCCTGTGCCCGTTCGCCCAGCGCCTGCAGCTGCGCCCGCGTCTCGTCCTGCCGCCCGCGCCCGCGAAACCGCACCACTTTGGCCGGCACCCCGCCGACAATGGCCAGCGGCGGCACATCCTTGCTCACCACCGCCCCCGCGGCAATCACCGCCCCGCGTCCCACCGTCACGCCGTCGAGCACCACCGCATTGGCGCCGATCCACACATCATCCTCGATCACGATGCCGCGGCTCTCGTGCTTTTGCGTATAGATCGGCACGCTGGGGTCATCGAACCCATGGTTGAAGCCGACCAGGCTGGCATGGCTGGCAATGCGCACACCATCGCCACAGCGCACCCGGCCCGAAATCATCGCATAGCTGTTGACTGTGCAATGCGCGCCGAACTGCACCTCGCCGCGCACCAGCGCATGACCGGCAATCCAGCTCTCTGCGCCCAGCACCAGCGCCGTTGTAAACACCGCCGCTTCCGCCGCGACATAGGCCGTCGGATCAAACCGCGCCCCCGCCACCGCCTCCAACTGCCGCAACCGCGCCTGATGTTCAGGCGAAGCGATATCCTCAGGCGTCCGGTCCCATGTCAAAAACTGCAGCCGCGCCGCGTGTCGGGCACCACCATCCATTTCGGCGTCCATCAATCTCTCCGAAGGCGCCTACAATTGCGCCCCAATCTCTCAGTCGACACCCTCGCCCCTTGTGGGACTTCGCAGGGCGCCCGCAGGACCAGATTGGTCCGGCGCACCAATCTGAGCGAAGAAGGCATCTCCTTCCACCCACCGAGCCCCCTTCTCCCCTTGTGGGAGAAGGTGCCCGAAGGGCGGATGAGGGGTCTCTTGCTGGGCCCAAACAAGTGCGCCTCCCCTAAGCCAGCCGCTCCAGCAATTCCGGCTCCACCGCAAATTCCAATCGCTCCCCCGCCACAAACCGCTCGATCTCGGCAATAGCCAATTGCCCCAGCCGCAACCGCTCCGTCCCCACCGCGCCCGCCACATGCGGCGTCAGAAACACATTGGGCAGCGTGTAAAGCGGCGATCCCGCGACCGGGATTTCTGGCTCCGTCACGTCGATCACCGCATGGATGCGGCCTGTCTGCAACTCGGCGATCATTGCCGCTTCATCCACCACCGCACCGCGCGCCGTATTGATAAAGCAGGCGCCATCCTGCATCAGCCGGAAATGCCTGGCCCCGATCATGCCGCGCGTGCTGGGCAGCGATGGCGCATGGATCGATACGACGTCCGAGCGCGCCATCACCTGCTCCAGGCTCACCAGTTCCGCGTCCTCGGTGACAGGATCGCCGGCCTGCACAAAGGGATCGCTCAGCAGTACCGTGAAATCAAAGGCCTTGAGCAGCCGCGCCACCTTGCGCCCGATGCGCGAGGCCCCCACCAGCCCCACTGTGCGATGGTAATTGCCGATCGGCTCATTGGTCAGCGCATAGCTCGATATCCGCGCCGGATCGGCGCGATAGCGGTCGCGCAGTTCAAACATGCGCTTGTTGGAGAACAGGATCGCCGCCAGCGTGAATTCGGCGACCGGTACCGCATTGGCATCGGCCGCATGCGTCACGGCGATGCCACTGGCATAGATCGACGGCTCGATCATGTATTTGACCGTCCCCGCAGCATGGGCAATCAGCTTGAGGTTGGGCGCAGCCGCCACCACTGCCGCCGTGATGGCCGGGCACCCCCAGCCGGTGATCAATATATCGATCTCGCCCAGCACCGCGCGGGCGCCAGCGCTCTCGAACTCCTCCAGCGGCTCGGCCCGCACAACGGTGCACACTGCCGCCAGCCGCTCCAGCGCCGCCGCATCGAACACATATTTTGTCTTGTCCGCCGCCATGGCGAACCCAACTTTGGGCTTCATCAGAATCGCTCCGGCACTAGGATAGCGCTCACGTCAACCCGTGGGTTGCAAAGAGCGCCACCAGTTCGGCCACATCCGGCGCCACCGGCTGCTTGGCAAACGCCGCTTCGGCCTCGGCTCCCGCCGGCAACGCCATCGCTGCTGTCAAAAGGATCGTCTCGCCCGCCGCGATCTCCCCCCGCAACTGCGGCACCAGCGTGCGCGCCACGATCAGATTGGAATTGGGCAGCGCCTTGTGCGCGCGCCCGGCCCGCTGTCCACCAAGATCAATAATCGCGCTGATATCCCCAGCGCTGCGGGCCACAGCCTGCCCGGCGCCCTCGGTCAGCCGATCCACATTCATATCGGCCCGCCCGATGGCAAAGCCGCCTTCCGTGCCATGCAGCGGCCGCGGCGTGGTGATCTTGTGTACGCGGATGTGCCAGGGATTGGCCGGCAGCAGCCAGGTCTCCACGCTCACATCGCTCCACGGCTTCCACAGCGCATAAAGCCTGTCCCCGGCAATCTGGGCGACCTCATTAGCCTCGCGCACCCGGTAGTGCCGCCCATCGTCCGACAGTGCCAGCGCCCCATCAAACGCCCCCTGGTGATAGGCGCGCTCGTCCACTTCCACCGAAAAGCCATAGCGGCTGGAATAGACGAACTTGGCATATTTCTCGGCGCCCGCCCGCATCTGCCAGTTCTGCTGCCCACTCGACAGCGCCACCACATTGCCCGGGGTCTGCATCATCACCATGCCGGGATGTTTCAGCGGCACCGGCTTGGGGTCAACCACCGCCGTCGCTTCCTCGGCCGCCCAGAACGGATGGCTCTGCGGCAGCGCCAACGGCAGAAAGGCCTTGAGCGCCCAATAGGGCGAGCCCGCCGAATTATAGCTCTCGCTCATGAACAGGTTGGGATAGCCATAACCCACCGACAGCACGCCATTGCCATGGGCAATGGGCTTGTCCGCCCACCAGCGCAGGTGGCGCAGGAACTGCCCCTTGATCTGCCCCCACGGCAGCGCCTCCACATCGGCGAACGCCAGCGCACCCCAGAAGCCGCCGCAGGCAAACCGATAGGTCAGGCTCCGCCCGAAGGCCAGCGTGCCGCCATCTTCGTCGAACCAGTTGACTATATCCCGGGCAAACGCCACCGCCCGCTCCTTGTAGGCCGCGACGCGCTTTTCATCGCCCCGCGCCAGCTTGGCGTAGATCAGCCCGTAAAAATGCATGGCGAAGGGGATGTAGTGGTCGATCCGCCTGATATTGCCGTCGCGATACCAGCCATCGCCGAGATAGAACCCGTCCAGTTCCTCGAGATATCTGTCTGTCAGGCTCCGGTCGAACGCGACCCCGCATTCCTCCAGCCCCAGATCCACCAGCACGCGGAAGAACTTCCAGTTGTTGTCGGCATAGTCATGCTTGCGTGCATGCAGCAGATAGGCCGCGAGGTTATCCTTGGCCTTCTGCTCTAGCGGTTCCCACACCAGTTGCGGCACCATGCGCATCGTGAACCCGATCGCCGCCAGCTCCACCATGCGCTGGTCCGTGGAATTGACGGCCCCCCAATATTCGGGATGCTCGGGGTCCGTGCCATTGGCCAGCCCCTGGCGATAGAGCGCCCAGTGGTCAAAATCCCCGCCGCCCGCCGCCAGCGGCGTCAGCCCCCATAGTGGCCGGGCAAAGCCCTCAAGATCAGCCGCCGCGCGGTCGAAATGGGCTGCCGCCCCATCCAGCCGCACCCGCGCTCCACCGTCCGAGAAATACGGCAGCAGCGGTTTGAACAGGTCGCGCAACCCCTTTTCGACATCGGCGCGCGTCTCAAGCGCATTGCCATGCAGCGGATTGGCGGTGACGGGATCATAGGTCATCTAGGCAACTACCTTTTGCGGCGCCGCGTCATAGGCGCCCTTGAGTTCAAGCGTTTCAGCGAAATGGCAGGCCGCTTCCTGCGCGGTCCCCTCGATGGGGCGCAGCACCGGCTTTTCGGCCCGGCAGCGGTCCTCGGCATATTTGCAGCGCGTGTGGAACGGGCAGCCCTTCGGGCGATTGCCCAGATAGGGGATTTCCCCACGCAGTTCGGTGCTGTGCCCCTTGCGCCGCAGCGGATCGGCAATGGGGAGCGCCTCAAGCAGCATTTCGCTATAGGGATGGCGCGGCCGCTCGAACAGCATTTCGGTGGGCGCATTTTCCACCACATGGCCCAGATACATCACCACCACCCGGTCGGCGATGTAGTTCACCACCCCCAGGTCGTGGCTGATGAAGATATAGGTCAGCCCGAATTCGCTCTTGAGATCTTCCAGCAGATTGAGCACCTGCGCCTGGATCGACACATCGAGCGCCGACACCGCTTCATCGGCGATCACCAGTCTGGGGTCCAGCACCAGCGCCCGGGCAATGCCGATGCGCTGCCGCTGCCCGCCGGAAAACGCATGCGGATAGCGCCCCACCGCCTCGGCGGGAATCCCCAC
>JAHJOS010000647.1 GCA_018820005.1 Alphaproteobacteria bacterium
AAGCCACAGCAAACGTCAACACGACACTTCAATCCGCGGAGGGACCAAACAGAGTTCCCGAAGTCACCGTCGATTTCTGGATCATCAAACTGATGGCCGTCACAGTCGGTGAGACTGCCGCCGACTTTTTGGCTGTTAATCTGGGGCTCGGCCTCCAGACGACGACCTATCTGATGTCGGCCATTCTCGTCGGCATTATCGCTCTCCAATTCGTCCAGAAACGCTACGTCCCCTGGGCGTACTGGTCGGCTGTAGTGATGGTAAGTGTGGTCGGCACACTGCTGACAGACAATCTGATCGACACCTTTGGCGTGCCGCTCGAAACCACTACGATTGCTTGCACCGTGATCCTGGCTGCAATCTTTGCCGCCTGGTACGCGAGCGAACGTACACTCTCCATTCATACCGTCGTAACGACACGTCGAGAGATCTTCTACTGGCTCGCAGTCTTGGGCACCTTTGCGCTTGGAACTGCAGCTGGCGACTACGTATCGGAAGCGCTTGGCGTCGGCTATCTGGCTACCGGCGCAGTATTTGCAGCCATCATAGCGATAATTGCGCTCGCCTACTTCGTGTTTAGAACGCAGGCAATTCTTGCATTCTGGCTCGCCTATATCTTCACCAGACCCCTTGGTGCCTCATTCGGCGACCTGCTGTCCCAGCCAACCGACTATGGTGGCCTCGGCCTTGGTACGATCGCTACGAGTGCGATGTTCTTGGCAATCATCGCCGGAATTGTGGTCTACATGACACTCGCCCGCGACCGAACAGCGAAACTGCGGTAACAGTCCAATATGGGGCGCCACCGGGCCAATCGGTGGCGCCAAACTCCTTTCGGAACAGATCATGCGTATACTGCTCATCGAGGACGACCGCAGTACTTCGGACTATGTGGTCAAGGGACTTTTGGAAGCTGGCCACCAGGCCGAAGCGCTTGGCGACGGGAGAGACGCGCTCGTCCATGCCATGCATGCGCCTTACGATGTCATTGTCGTTGACCGCATGTTGCCCGGACTGGACGGCCTATCACTCGTGCGGGCGCTTCGAGCTTCAGGCGTCCAGACGCCTGCGATTTTCCTGACAGCTGTCGGCGGCGTTAATGACAGGGTTGATGGGCTTGAGGCAGGCGGGGATGATTATCTGGTCAAGCCCTTCGCGTTCTCAGAACTGCTGGCACGCATCAACGCTTTGGGTAGAAGACCGGCCGTGCAGGCAGAAAAGACACTGCTTAAGGTCGCCGACCTTGAACTCGACATTGCTCGACGGACGGTGCGTCGCGGAGACAAGACCATCGAGCTTCAGCCCAGGGAGTTCACGCTACTTGAAGTGCTGATGCGCAATGAGGGGCGCGTGGTAACTCGCACCATGCTGCTTGAGCGCGTGTGGGATTTTCATTTTGATCCCAAGACCAGCGTTGTTGAAACTCACATCAGCCGTCTGCGATCAAAGATCGACAAACCCTTTGCGGTGGCACTGCTGCACACCATTCGAAGCACAGGTTATAGCCTTCATGCTCCGCGCTGACGTACTGAAAAGCTCAGCTTTTCGGCTCGCGCTAATTTTCTCGGCACTGTTTCTCGCAACTTTCCTGGTTGCTGGCGTTCTAGCCTACAGGATCATTGTTGCCGATCTGCATGAGCGGTTGGATAGCAGTATCGCCGCTACCTATGACCTGATTGCTCGCTCCTACACAGACGGTGATCTTGAGGACCTCATAGGGACGGTCGCGACCTACGCGGCGTCATCAAACGAGCACGACAAGATATTTTTCCTGGCCGATGCCTCGGGCACGGTCCTTGCCGGCAATGTGCAATCTGTAGCTGCTCCAGTTGGGCTGTCCACCTTGCAGGGCAATTCCCTGGGAGTTGACGAGACCGATCTGTACCGCACCAGAAGCGGAACCGTCGCAGGCAACCAGCTTGTCGTCGCGACGAGTTTTGCGGAAACGGACGAGTTCGGAAGCCTCACGGTTGCAAGCTTCGGCTGGGCGGGAGCGATTGCAGCGGTGATCGCCGTGATGTCGGGGCTGTTGATCGCCGGCGTCGTGCGGAAGCGGATTGATGCCATTGGGCGCACAATGAGCTTGGTCGGTCAGGGAGAGCTGGCCGCTCGCATTCCGCTGCGGGGCTCGGGTGACGACCTCGATCATCTTTCTTTTCAGATCAATGGTGCATTGGACCGATTGTCGGCACTGGTGGAGGGAATGCGGCAAGTCAGTGTCGATATTGCTCATGACTTGAAGACGCCATTGAACAGGCTATCGATCCTCGTCGAAGGAGCGGTGGAAAAGGCAGAGCGTGCGAGCAGCAACGCCGAAGAGCTGTACCAGGTGCAGGCTGAAATCGTTCGCATAAACGCAACCTTCGAGGCCCTGCTTCGCATTGCACAGCTTGAAAGCGGATCCCG
>JAHJOS010000648.1 GCA_018820005.1 Alphaproteobacteria bacterium
AACGCTGCCGAATACCGGCGCACTCAATGGGCTTGGCAAGCGCCGCGACCTAGCGATTTCAAGGATATAAAGTTGGAGGCCTCGTCCGGACCGCCAGAATTGTGGCGGATCAAACACTTCGCGCTAGAGTGGGACGATGAAGGCCCTCAAGCAATCCGGGCGCCACGGAAATGGAGTGTCCCACTTTTGCGTCGTCTGACAGATCAAGACCTTCACATTCTCAGCGTGGTGGCCAAGTATGGTCGGGTCTGCATTGGCCTGCCTATCTCGGCTGAATGGGTACCAATAGCCAACGCTCTGCGGCGCCTCGCGAAGTGGCGCTACCTAATTGAAGATGGCTCTGGAGACGATGGCCCTGCCTATGAGCTGAGCGAGGCCGGGCGGGCGGCGCTATGAACCGCTCTTGCCATAAAGACCCAGCCCAGGCGTCGGGGATGATGGCGGCGAAAAGATCAACCCGATTGCCTTTGCCTCGCATTGCTTGCAGCGCATCCGGGCAGACAGCGGATTCGGGTCTCCGATAGACACGAAGTCGCCGCCAAGGCGATCTATAAGAGCGACCAAGTCCATCCGCGCGCTATGCTGGCAGGCGCTGCAATAGGCCGTGACAGTCATGTTCTCGCGCTGCAGGTGGCCTAGCGTTCCGGTCTTGAGCATTTCGGCAGAGTGGCGCTAGTGGCGATCCAAATCAACCGGCGCAATTGGCGCGCGCTCGACGGGCTTCCGCGCATCCTCTGCCTTGGCCTCGGCAATCAGCGCTTCAGTCAATAGCTGGCCATCCCGACTCTGCAGTAGGTCTGGAGTGACCTCGCCAATGCGCGAGAGCAGGTCGGTGACGATGGGCAGAATCACTTCTTGGCTTCCTTGCCACGGAAACGATCCCACAGTGCCATGGGATCCTTGCTAACCAGGGAGACCCAGACAATGAGGTTGCGCCCCGAAATCCCGAGGATCCCCGCGACAGCATGAGACCAGTCTGCCGGCAGGTGCAGCCCGGTAATGATCGGGTCGGTGGTGACGATCGCAACGGCCATGCCGGCAATGACCGCCAGTATGCCCGTGACCAGAGAGTGGCGCTTGATATCGAGAAGGACCGCAAGAACGGCCATCACTGCTGATGCCATGAGCGTGGAGACCTTGATGCCGAAGATGTAGGGGGTGGGGTCCGTCATAGTCTGCCCTGGTTATAGGGTGGAAGGGGGCCGTGACCTGACGGCGCGATTGTCAGTTCATTTGCCAGTCAGGCGATCCCAGAGGGTGCGCGGCTTAGGCGCAGCCGTGGCGACAGCCTCAATCTGGCTGGCGGCACGGGTGTCCTTGGCAACGGGGATCTTCTTGCCGTCGCTGGTCACCACCTGCGGCTTGACGGTAGCGCTCCAGGACTGCCACTGCGTCCAGAGGTAAACCACGAAGCCGATATAGACCGAGACAGTGTAGCCGCCGCCCTGCCCCTGCATCACGGCAATGATCAGCTTCTGGTATTCGGGCGGTAGCATCAGGAACAGCGGCGCCAGGCCGGCAACAGCCGCCACCAGCTCCTGCAGGCGGCGCCAGAGCCAGCCGAGAACCACATTCTGGGCAATCGAAACAAGGATAGACGTCAGCATTTTCAGAACCTCACGAAAAAGACCGCTGTGGCAAAGGCCAGTGCGGCTATGATGAAGATGATCCACGAGGCGCCAGCGCCCTTGGCAGGCGGCAAAGGCTCGACGGGGATGGGCTTGGACTCGGGTTTGCTGCCGGGCGCGGCATCGGGCGCTGCGGCGTCGGAAAGCCCGCCCTTGAGCGCGGCAAGGAACTTCTCGGCATAGCCGGCGATCTTCTTGCCATTTGCCGCGCCGTCACCGTTGACGCAGGCCCGGGCCGCGACAAAGTCGGGAACGCCATCGGCCAGTTTGACGCCAGTGAATTCGCCCTGCACCAGGCCGATGACCATCACCGAGGCCGCAATCTTCACGTCGAGGAGCAGATCGGGGTTGGCGACCAAGTCGTAGCCCAGCAAGGCGGCAAAGCGGGCATAGCGGCCCTTGCCGGTCAGCAGCCGCTCGTCCTCG
>JAHJOS010000649.1 GCA_018820005.1 Alphaproteobacteria bacterium
AGCCGCCCTGCTGGGTGACGCTGGCCAGGACCTGACGCGCGAATGGGAAGATCAGGCGCGGGCACTCGATCATCAACAACTGGCTCAGGGTCGCTTCTGGCACATTCTTGAGACGGAACACGCCGCCATAGATCAACTCGACGTTGAACAGCACGACCTGTTCGCGGTTGGCCTTGGCATTGAGCGTCAGCTCGACCGCATAGATATCATCGGCCTGCTTCTTGACCGCCACCGAGATCGAGACGTTGAAGGCCGGATTGCCGCCGCCAGCCATGATCGAAGCCGGTGCGCCCGGGTTTTCGAATGACAGGTCGCGGATATACTGGCCCACCATGTTCATCGAGGGCATGTTGGCCTGGGCGGTTGCATCGCCCTGGGTCTCGTCGGACATTGACGGTTCCTTTGTCGAAAAAACGTTGAAGTTGGCTACCATCTTTGTTTGGGAGCCACAAGCGCAGCACCGGCGACACGGTTACTGCGGGCGATAGTGATCATCATCTAGCTCGATCACATCGGGACCATCGACCCGTCCACCGCCACCTTCTGAAGGTCCGCGCGAAAAACCCGTGCTGCCCACGACCGTAACGCGCCGCGCAAGGGCGTCATAAATCAGGCCCCGAACGGGAGGGAGCAGCAGCGCCAGGGCGACGGTATCGCTGAGAAAACCCGGCAATATCAGCAGCATCGCCGCCAGCCCGATCATCATGGTATCGGCAAGGCTGCGGGCCGGCAGTCGCCCGGCACTGACATTGCTGCGCATCTGGTTGAGGATCTGCAGCCCCTGCATCCGCAACACCAGTATGCCGGCAAGTCCGGCCGCAATCACCAGCGCCAGCGTCGGCCACAGGCCGATGGCCTGACCCACCTTGATGAACAGCGCGATCTCGACAATGGGCAGCACAAGCAGGCCAAGAGCAAAAAAACGGAGCACGTCGGGCTTTCCTTCTCGCGCTGGGCGCGGCAAAACGGCGTTCGCCCCATCGTGAACTGGTTTTGAGGTGAGGCTTTCCCTATATATAGGGCAATTCATGCGCTCAGCGAGCGCTCCCGCGTCTTTTCTTGGCGCTGTTGACACTAAGGTGCGTTGCCCTATGGACGAATTCTTCGATCTGCCCACTCTCATTGTGATCGCCATCGCCGTTTTCGTGCTGTTTCGCTTGCGCTCCGTGCTGGGGACGCGCACCGGCACTGAACGGCCGCCGCTGGAACGGCGCAAGCCGACCGAAGCGGTGGCAAAGGACGATACGGTCGTTCCGATGCAGCCCCGTGGTACGGCGGCGCCTGAATTGGATGACGACCGCCGCAACCGCAAGATCGAAGCCGAGATCGAGCAATTCGCCCGTGGCGATGCCGGCCTGGCGGCCGGCTTCAAGGCTGTGGCCGAGGTTGATCCCAGCTTTACGCCCAAGTCGTTCCTTGAAGGCGCCAAGCAGGCCTATGAGATGATCGTGACGGCCTATGCCTCGGGCGATCGGGCGATGCTCAAGAACCTGCTCGAGAAGGACGTGTTCGATGGCTTCCAGGGCGCCATAGCCGACCGGGAAGCTGCCGGCCAGACCGTCGACTTCACCTTTGTGGGCCTGCCCAAGGTGGAGTTCGCCGACGCCGAGTACGACAAGAAAAACGTTCTGGTCACCGTCCGCTTCCATGCCGAGGTGGTGTCCGCCACCCGCGACAAGGATGGCGCGCTGGTCGAGGGCAACGCTGACCAGGTCCAGACCATTGCCGACGAATGGACCTTCCAGCGCAATCCAAAGTCCCGCGACCCCAATTGGAAGGTCGTTTCCACTAGCCAGCTCGACTGACCGGAAAGGGCAGACGACCGGCTCGCACCCATGGCCAAGCGTGATACACGGCGCCTGCCGCATGATTTCCACCTGTGGACGGCAGTCGCCGCAACGGTCGACCCCTTGCGCCGCAAGGGCCTGCTCAAGCTGGGCATCGGGCCGCTGCCCTTGCCCGCAGCCGAGGCGCCGCCATCGGCTCCGGAGAAACCTGCGCCACCCAGGCGGCAGCCCCCACGCCAGCCTTTTTTGCCGCCCTATCAGGCGCCGGTGCCCGGCGCCAAAACCCCCGAAAAAGCCGTCGATCCCGCTATCCGCAAGAAGCTGGGGCGCGGCAAGCTCGAGATCGATGGCAAAATCGACCTGCACGACATGACCCAGGCTGAAGCGCGGGCGGCGCTGCAACGCTTTGTCCACGCCAAAGTGGCGCAGGGGGCCCGTACCATCCTGGTCATCACCGGCAAGGGCCTCAATACCGACGACGATTATATCGCGGCCATGACAGGGCGGGGAATACTGCGCACCATGCTGCCCATCTGGCTCAACGAATCGTCGCTGGCGCCGATGATTTCGGGCTGGAGCGTGGCGGCGCGCGGTCATGGTGGAGAGGGGGCGTGGTATGTGCGCCTGCGCCGCGCATGACCCCGCTGGGCGCCCGCATCCGGCAAATGCGCGAGGAGCGCGGCATCTCGCTCAAGGACATGGCCGCCGCACTCAATGTGTCGAGCGCCTATCTCTCCGCGCTCGAACACGGCAAGCGCGGCAAGCCCACCGGTTTTCTGCTGCATCGGATCATCGCCTTCTTCAACGTCATCTGGGATGAGGCCGAGGAGCTGCAGCGCCTGGCCGAAGTCAGCGACCCAAAGGTCACCATCGACACCGGCGGCATGCTCCCCGAAGCCACCGAGCTGACCAATCGTCTGCGTGATGATATCACCCGGCTCGAGACCGAGGATTTGAAGTTTTTGCGCGATGAGCTGGTGAAGCGGGCGGGGCGGAAGCGGTAGACTTTGGGCTCGGCATCGGGGCTCCAGACACCCTCTCCCAGCCTCCCCCATCAAGAGGGAGGTGCAGATCGCGAGTGTGGCGCATCCGGGCCCTGCGAGCACAGCTCTTCGGGCCTGGCCGCCTAAAATCGCTGAACCGGAGCGCTTTTGCGCCAAGGCGTCGGCGGCTAGAGCACGAACTTGCTAAGGTCGGTGTCCTTGG
>JAHJOS010000650.1 GCA_018820005.1 Alphaproteobacteria bacterium
ATTGGTGGGCATCTGACCAGTGATGAACACCCAGCCATCGGCCTCCACGGCGTGCGAAAACGGGGCGACCGGCCGCGGACCGGACGCAATCATGTGATGGAGCAGATCGCCCATACGAAAACCTCAATGATAAAGCTTGAGCGTGACGGCCCGGACGGCCATAAGTCAACCACCGGTGGCGCTTGCCACCAATGTTCGGCTCAATAGCTCGGAAGCGGCATGTTCGACATCTTCCACGCCGTATCGGTCTACCTCGAGAGCTTCCTGACCACCATCTCGGGCAATTTCTGGCTCACCTTCTGGTTCATTTTCGCGGTCGCGATTGGTGAGGCCGTGTTCATCCTGGGCCTGTTCGTCCCCTCGACGCCCGTGCTGCTGCTGGCCGGCGGCATTATCGCGGAGGGGCGCCTGCCGTTCTGGGAGGTCTATTTCGCCGCTGTGCTGGGCGCCATCATTGGCGACGCGCTGTCCTACACCATCGGCCATTTCCTCAAGGACACGATCAAGGACATCTGGCCCTTCCGCAATCACCGCGACCTGATCGCGCGCGGCGAGGCCTTTTTTGCCAGGCATGGCGGCAAGGCCGTGTTCATTGGCCGCTTCATTCCGGGCGTCAAGGCCGTGATCCCCGGCGTCGCCGGCATCATGGGCATGAACTATGGCTTCTTCACCCTGATCAATGTCACCTCGGCCTTTGCCTGGGCGGCGGCCCATATCCTGCCGGGCATGCTGCTGACGGCCTGGCTGAAGTCGATTGGCCTGTCGCTCGAACTGGTGATCGTGGTGGGCACGCTGATCCTGGCGGCCCTGTTCATCCTCATCCACTCCTATCGCCGCATCCTGCTGTTCTTTGCGCCCTGGCTGGGCGGCTTTGGCCGCATGTTGCAGGCCCGCTGGTCCCAATCCGATCCGGGCCATTGAGCCGGGCAATCCACGTGTTCCCACAATGGCGGTTGACGTGGCACGGCCAGAGCGATTTGGTGCGCCCAGACCTATTGGGCCGCGGCAGGACACCACTATGAACGACAATGAAATGACGGTTGAACGCGAAGATGGCCCAACCAGCGGCCGCTACGTCATCAAGCTCTCGCCCACCGCCGAAGCCGAAATGACCTTCACCAAGGGCAGTGACGGCATCATCACGATTACCCACACCGGTGTCCCACCTGACTTCGAAGGCCGCGGCATTGCCGCAAAGCTGGTCAGCTACGCCATTGCCGACGCGCGGCAGCATCATTTCAAGATCCACCCCGTCTGCTCCTATGTGGTGGCGCAGTTTCGTCGGCACCCAGAATGGGCAGACCTCAAGGCGTGATCAAAAGGCCGGGGCCCTATGCGGGCACCACTACCGCCCCGAAGCGCTTTTCCGCCTGAAGATTTCCGTCAGCCGCGCCAGCGCCACCAGATGGATATTCTCAGGCGTGCGGGGCTCCTTAAGGCAGGTGACCTCGCTGACCACCGTGAAGAGGCACCCATCGCGCTCCCCCGATGCGGCAAATTCCAGCCGGCGGCGTTCTGGCCAATAGCGCGCATATGTGACCTTGAACTGCATGGGGCTAACCCACCGGAAGCGTCTCATAGCGGCCATCGGCGCACAGTGGCGCATCAAAACCCTTGATCTGCGCGCTGCTGCCATTGGCCCGCAGGATGATGACCACCTCATAAATTCCCCGCGACTGCCCCGGCTGGGTGAGATTACCCATCAGGTCGAGCAAGGGCTTGGTTTTGGTGGCAGGCTTGCTGGTGGTCGGCACGCCCCTGACGCAGACATACCAGCGCCGGGCGCTGAACGCTGTTTCACCCGTCACCAGCCTGGGGGTAGGAAACGCTCATGCCGGCAACGGCCTGATCACCCAGCGCGCGCAGTGCCCGCGCCTGATAATCGGCCGGGAACGTTTCCTCGGCGCCTGAAAACTGCGGATTCTGGGGGCCGGGGATGCCCGTGCTGCAGGCACTCAACGCGCCCGCAAGCATCAGTAATGTCAGCAACCTGGCCATAGCGCCTCCGCCCGGTCCGCAAAACCGAATGGCGCTGAAAGATATCCCTCAGGGCCCGCCACACTATACAAGGCCGACCTGGCATCGGCAATTGTCAGCCGCGGGCCTGGTACTCCCAAGGGGGCTCGGCGCCATCAGAATCAAAGATCACTGTCCGGTTCCGGCCGCCATCCTTGGCCATGTAAAGCGCGGTATCGGCCATTTCCGTGGCGGTCTCGATGCTGTCTGCCCCTTCGACCAGGCAGGCGCCCAGGCTGCACGTGACCATGACTGTATGACCATCGGGCAGGCTGATGGGCTGTTCAACGATATTGCCGGCAATCGACTGGGTCGCCAGCCGCAATTGCTGCGCCGTGCAGGACCGCAGCAACACGATGAATTCATCCCCACCCCACCGCGCGCAGACATTGCCCGGCCCGATGGCCTGCACGATGCGATTGGCCACTTCGAGCACCACCGCATCCCCGGCCGAATGGCCAAAATTGTCATTGACCGACTTGAAGTGATCGATGTCGATCAGCATCAGCGCCCGCAGGCGACGGTCGGGTGTATTGCGGAAGGCCGCCATGAAGGCGCGGCGATTGGCAATGCCGGTCTGACCGTCGCGGAACGCCAGTTGCTCGAGCTCTTCTGTCCGCTCCTGCACCCTCCGTTCGAGCACCTGGGTATGTTCGGAAACCGTCACCGCCATTTCGGTAAAGGCAGCCGAAAGCCGGCCGATCTCGTCCTGGCGGCGATCACCCATCGACAGCGCCGGCCAGTAGTCGCCGGCACGGGCCGCGCGCACCACATCCTCGAGCATCTTGAGCCGGTCCAGCACCTGGCGCTTGAACACCAGCACCATGGTTGCCGCGACCACGCCCATCATCGCCGCCAGCAGCAGCCCGATCGGCACGAAAAGCCGGCGGTCGATAATGCTGTCGACATCCATCAGCGTCACATTGAACCAGCCCAGCCGATCTAGATAGCCAACCCCCACCAGCCTGCGCTTACCCTCGATATTCATGAACTGGGATCTGACCAGATTGTCGCCATTGGCAACGTCAGCCAGCAACGCACTCATTGCAGTGCGATCGCCGTCATTGTCGAGCATCGCAAACACCGAGCGCTTCTCGGCAGTCTCCTTGGTGAGGCTGCGCAGATCGACCATATTCTGGTCGCGATGGGCCTGGATGGCCCCCTGGCGATCGACAAACATGGTCATCACGCCCTGCTGGGGCACATTGACGACTTCCCGGATAAACGATGTCAGATCGATGCCGGTGCCCAGAATGCCCAGCACCCGGTCACCCTCGCGGATCACGCAGTTCATCCAGACCTTGGTGACCTTGAGATGGGCATCGTTGTCGACATTGAGATGGCAACCGGCGCCCAGTTTTGCAGTGGCATAATACCAGGAATCGCGCGGATTGTCTGGCTCGAGCGTGTAGCGCAGCTGGTTGCCCGCATAGGCATTGGCGGCATCGTTGAAATAGTAATTGCCCGACGCGCCGATCACGAAGAAATAGCTCCGGTCGACAAAGGATTTGCGGAAGTGCTCGAGTTCGGCGATGCCGCGCCGACGATAGAGCGGATCATCCTCATGCAGCGCCCAGTCGCGCACGGCCTGCGATCCCGCCAGCGCCTCGGCCAGCGAAACCTCCCGCATCAGCGTCTCAAGACCACGATAGCGATCATAGAGCACCTGCTTTTCCGCAAACAGGGTCCCAAGCTGGATGACGGTCGAACCCACGATCCAGTTGAACGCGACATAGGCCGGCACGGCAACGGCAGCAAAGCCGAGCAGCACAAGAACCAGCACCCGCATCCGCAGGCTGTCAGCGATCTTTCGACCCGTTTCGATGGCAACACGTCCCGTGGACAATCGGCAGCAACTGGCCACCTGATGGGCCACACTGTCCTACGGCACGTCTCTAAATCTGGTTAATACCATGCCAACACAGACAATTTTGCACCCGATGGCAGCCGTCTGGCCGCCATCGAGTGCAGCTCATCAGGCCGCAAAGGGGGCCAGGAACCGCTGCGCCTCCGCCAGTTCCTCATTGCGCAGTTCGTGCCCGCCAGAGTGCCAGAACAGCTTTGTCGCGGCCCCTTGGGCGACGAAATAATCGTTCAGGCTCTGTGTCATCGCCGCCGGCGCCATCGGGTCACGCTGCCCGGCCGTTATCAGGACCTGGCGCCCGGAAAAATCCACCGCGGCCGGTTTGAACGGGATCAACGGATGCATCAGCACGCTGGCGTCAAACAGGTCCGGTGCCGCAAACTGCAGCGCCGCCAGAATATTGGCGCCATTGGAATAGCCCAGGCCCACCACGGCGCTAGGGGCACCCTCGGCGCGTCGGGCCGTAACGAACGCGGCCATCTTGTCGACCCGCTGCGCCAGATCGGCCATGTCGTAGACGCCCTCACCCGTGCGCCTGAAATAGCGCAGCGCGCCGCCCTCGCTGACGTCACCGCGTGGCGCGATGATGCGCGCCCCCGGTATCAGCTGGCCGGCCAGCTCAAAGAACTGGTTCTCGTCGCCGCCCGTGCCGTGAAAGACGAAAAAGAGCGGCGCTGTCGCATCGGCGGCTGCGCCCTCGCGGAAAACATAGTCGGCCATCGGTGGTCTCCATTGTACTGTTGGCAGCAATATCGGGGGCACCGGCACCCCGCGCAATCGCCGTTGTCGCCACACACTGTCATCGAATCCGAAACGATGCTGAACCGGATCATCGCCCCCAGCGTAACAGGATCTGGAGGCAACAATGGCCGATTCCCTTTCATCCTATCCCCAAGGCGGGCTCGCGGTGGTGTTCGGCGCCAGCGGCGGCATTGGCGCAGCCCTGCTCGCCGAGTTGACGGATGCGGGCAATTTTGGCGCTGTCATGGGGCTGTCGCGCCGTATCGACGGCATCGACCTCACCGATGAGGCCAGCATCGTCACCGCCGCCAACCGCATCAGCCAAACCGGCCTGCCGCTGCGGCTGGTCATCGTCGCCACCGGCCTGCTGCACGAAGGCGCGCTGCAGCCGGAAAAGACCTGGCGCCAGCTTGATCCACAGGCCCTTGCGACGAGCTTTGCTGTCAATGCCATTGGCCCCGCCCTGCTTGCCAAGCATCTGCTGCCGCTGCTGCCACGCCAGGGCAAATCCGTCTTTGCCGCCCTCTCGGCCAAGGTGGGCAGCATTGGCGACAATCGCCTGGGCGGCTGGTACGGTTATCGCGCCGCCAAGGCCGCCCTCAACCAGCTCATGCACACCGCCGCCATCGAACTCGCCCGGACCCGCCCCGAGGCCATCTGCGTCACGCTGCATCCCGGCACGGTCGCCACGCCGCTCTCGGCACCCTTTGGCAATCCCAACCACCCGCCACTGGCGCCCCTGGCTGCTGCCCAACGGCTACTGACCGTGCTCGATCAAGCGACATCAGCCGATACCGGTTTGCTGCTTGATCATTCCGGCGTGCCTCTGCCCTGGTAGCCATCGTCCGGCCAGCCCCTTGCGCTGGTCTGCCCGTCTGCCACTATGGCAGCCATGTTCCTGTCCATCTTTGACGTCTTTAAAATCGGCATTGGCCCCTCGAGCTCCCACACCATGGGCCCGATGACAGCGGCCCGCCGCTTCCTTGCCGAGCTGGCGTCCAGCACCCTGCCCCGCGCAGCCCGCGCCCGACCCGCCGCGCTGACGGCGAGCCTGCATGGTTCGCTCGCATTCACTGGTATCGGCCATGGCAGCGGCCGCGCGGTGATTTTGGGCCTGTGTGGTCAGGACCCCAGAACCGTCGATCCCGATGCGATGGACGCCATGGTCGCCGCGGTGGGGGCGCAGGGCCAGGTGCATCCGCCCGGCCACCCCGCCTATCGGTTCCGCCCGGCGCTCGATCTGGTGTTCGACAAGACCAATCCCCTCCCCGGCCACCCCAATGGCCTCCAGTTCGCCGCCTATGACGAGGACGGCCAATTGCTGCTGCGGCGCGCCTATTTCTCGGTCGGCGGCGGCTTTGTCGTCAGCGCCGAAGAGCTCGAGAGCCTCAAACACCCCGCAGCGCCAGCCGACGACGTGCCCTACCCCTTCACCAATGCCGCCGACATGCTGGCCATGGCCCGCACAGCAGGCCTGTCCATCGCCGGCCTCAAGCGCGCCAACGAGCAGGTCCGGCTCAGCCGCACGGCGCTTGATCGGGGCATTGAAGAAATCTGGTCGGTAATGAGCGGATGCATCGACCGCGGCATCGCCCAGGACGGCATCCTGCCCGGCGGCCTCAAGGTCAAGCGCCGCGCCGCCGCCATCCACCGCCAGCTCGACGACCAATGGCAGCGCAATGAACTGACGCCCCTGATGGCCAATGACTGGCTGAGCCTTTACGCCATGGCAGTCAACGAGGAGAACGCTGGCGGCGGCCGCGTGGTCACCGC
>JAHJOS010000651.1 GCA_018820005.1 Alphaproteobacteria bacterium
CAGCGTCAGCGCGGCTTTGAGGCGGCCATTGCGGCAACGCCCGGCGCGCAAGGGACAATCGTCAATACGGCGGAGCGGGAGACGCGTGACCTGCTGGCGGATCTCCTGGCCGGCAAGCATGATGTGACGGCGCTGTTCAGCTGGAACGATATTGCGGCGGTGGAAATGCTGGAGGCCATTTATGGTCCGGACAGCCCGCTGCCCAAGGGTTTTTCGATTATCGGCTTCGACGATCTGCCGCTGGCGGGCATGGCGACGCCACGACTGAGCACGATAAGGGTGGATCGAGAGGCCATCGGACGCGGCGCGGTGCGCTTGCTGGACCAGCATATGGATGGCGAAACCAGCGTACAGCAGTTGCAGATCGGGGTCTCCATGGTCGAGGGTGAGACCGTTTCCCAACTGGGCGCCTGACCTCGCCCGCAGCCGATCCCCGGCAGATTTTTTGGTTTCAATATTCGGCGCTGGGCGCCTCTGGTGACGACTTTCGACAGGCTATGGCCTTGTTTGGCCGACGCAAAATGAACAAAATTGCGTTTATTGCGTGAATTGCGCAAATTGCTTGAATGAGCGCAATTTGTGAAATAGGCTTTCCCCTGCAGCGATCTCCTAGACAGCCCCTGCGGCTGCGCGATCGCGCAAGAGGGAGGCTGGTCCTTGGATCTGCGGCGCTGGAATGTCAAACAGGTGCGGATGGTGCTGGAAACGGCGCCCGGCTTTCTGCCGCTGCCGCAGGACGGTGCTGATGTTGCGGCACAAGTGGGCGCGGCGGCGGTTTTGGCGCTTGTCGAGCAGGCGCGGGCCGATGCCCTGGCGCCGATTCCGGCTTTGCCCGCAAGCCTTTACAGTGAATTTCAACGCAATGGGCAGCGCGAGGGTTATGAGGATGCGCAGCGGGAGCGGCGGCAGATGCTGTACCGGCTGGTGCTGGCCGAATGGCTGGGTGGTACGGGTGAATTCATCAATGCTATCGAGGACTTAACCTGGGCGCGGCTGGAGGAGACCAACTGGGCCTGGCCAGCGCATGCGCGGCGGCTGGATGCGGCCGACCACCCGACGCTGGACCTAGCGGCGGCGATGACAGCGCTCGATCTGGCCGAGATGGATTATCTTTTGGGATCAAGGCTTTCGCCCGAATTGCGGGCGCGGCTGGGGCAGGAAGTCGAGCGGCGGGCTATCGGGCCGTTCCTTGATCGGGATGACCATTGGTGGCTGCATGCGACGCCGGAAAAGGCGGTGAACAACTGGACGGCAGTGTGCGTGGCGGGGGTGGTAGGCGCGGCCTGTTATCTGGTGGCGGACAAGGATCGGCTGGCCCGGATCATCACCCGGGGGCTGCATAGTCTGGCGGAATATCTTGAGACTTTTGACAGTCTGGGCGGCTCGTCTGAGGGGCCGGATTACTGGTCCTATGGCTTTGGAAACTATGTGGTTTTAGCCCAGATCCTGGCGGCGCGGACGGGCGGCAAGATCGATTTGATGGACGATGAGGTGGTCGGTGAAATCGCCCGCTTTCCACTGCGGACGATGATGGCGCCGGGGATCTGGGTGAGCTTTTCGGACTCCGACAGCCAACCGCAATTTCCCCCGGGATTGCTCAGTTATCTGGCTGAACGGCTTGATCTGGCAGGGCTGACCGGGCTGGGCGTGAGCAACAATTTTGTGGTCGCAGGATACAACCAGTTTGCCTGGCCTTTGCGCCAGTTTGCACGGTGCTTGCCTGCAGATTGCCTGCCGTTTGCCTGTGGTTTGCATGATTGGTTCGCCGACATGGCCTGGATGATCAGCCGGCTCGACCCGGATGACGCGGGATCGCTGCGTCTGGCGGTCAAGGGTGGCCATAATGACGAGATGCACAACCAGAATGACGTCGGCTCGCTGATCGTGGTCAGCAAGGGGAAGGTGGTGCTGACCGACCCCGGACGGGGGCGCTATTCGAAGGCTTATTTCGGGCCGGAGCGCTACCACAACCTGTTCGCCAGTTCGCGCGGGCATTCGGTGCCGGTGGTCAATGGCTTTGAGCAGGCAGCGGGTGCCGACCATGGTGCGACGGTGCTGGCGCACGGCCATGGGCCGGACGCGGACTTTGTACAGTTCGACATGGCGGCGGCCTATCCGGTCGCGGCGGGG
>JAHJOS010000083.1 GCA_018820005.1 Alphaproteobacteria bacterium
CCACCACCCATTCCGAGAAGATGACCGCCATGGCGCCACTGGCCGCCCTCGCCAATATAGCAGGCTGCCCGGCGATCACCCTACCCTTCGGCAGCGATACCGCCGGTCTACCGCTGCCGCTGCAATTGCTGGCGCCAATGGGTGGGGATCTCAGCCTATTGGCAATTGCTGCGCGGTTGGAATCCGAGCAACGCTGGACACATCGCTTTCCCGTCGCAGGCCTGCCATGACCGCTGTTCCCGTGCTGCGCCTCACCGGCATCACCAAGACATTTGGTACCACAATTGCCAATGACGCGATTTCGATCGATCTGGCGCCCGGCGAAGTGCTGGCCCTCTTGGGCGAAAACGGCGCCGGCAAGACCACGCTGATGAGTATCCTCTTCGGTCACTACACCCCGGACGCGGGCACTGTGGAAGTCGATGGCGTCCAGCTGCCACCGGGCAAGCCGCGCGCCGCCATTCGCGCCGGCGTCGGCATGGTGCACCAGCATTTTTCGCTGGCTGACAATCTGACCGTGCTCGAAAACGTCATGACTGGCACCGAAAGCCTCTGGCAGCTCAAGTCCTCGACGGGCGCAGCCCGGGCCAAGCTCCTCTCGATTGCCGAGCGCTTTGGGCTCAAGGTCGATCCCGATGCCCGCGTTGGGGATCTGTCGGTGGGCGAGCAGCAGCGCGTCGAGATTCTCAAGGCGCTCTATAACGATGCCAGGATCCTGATCCTCGACGAACCGACGGCCGTTCTCACCAATATCGAGGCAGAGACGTTGTTCGCCACGCTGCGGGTCATGGCCCAGAGCGGGCTGTCGCTGATTTTCATCTCGCACAAGCTCAATGAGGTCATGGCCGCAGCCGATCGCGTCGTCGTGCTGCGTGGTGGCAAGGTCGTGGCCGAGCGCCTGACCGGGGCCACCAGCAAGGCCGAACTGGCTGAACTCATGGTCGGTCGCCGCGTCGCCCGCCCCGTGCGAGAGGCCGCCGTGCCCGGCCCCGTGCTGCTGCAAGCCAGCAATCTCGACGTCGGCCGCCGCCTGTCATCGATCAATTTTGAGGTCCGGGCGGGCGAAACGCTGGGGATCATCGGGGTCTCGGGCAATGGCCAGACCACGCTGGGACATCTGGTATCGGGGCTGGTGCAGCATAGTGCGGGGGAGTTGCAACTCTTCGGCGAGGCGATGGACCGGACCAGCGTGCGCGCCATGATCGAAGCCGGCATAGGCCGCGTGCCCGAGGATCGCAACGCCGAAGGTGTCATTGGCGACATGGCGATCTGGGAAAACGCCGTGCTGGAGCGCCTCTGGCAGTTCTCGCGCAATGGACTGGTCGACCGAGGTGCGGCCCGCGCGTTTGCTGGCGAAATCATCGATGGTTTTGACGTGCGCGGCGGCGCGCCCGATAGCCGGACCCGCCTGCTGTCGGGCGGCAATATGCAAAAGCTGATCCTGGGGCGGAACCTGCAAAATCGCCCCCGCATCCTCGTCGCCGCCCAGCCCACCCGCGGCCTCGACGAGGGCGCGATTGCCGCCGTGCATACCCGCATTCTCGACGCCCGCCGCGCCGGTACAGGCGTGCTGCTGATCTCGGAGGACCTCGATGAGGTCATCAGCCTGGCCGACCGGATCCAGGCCATCGTCAAGGGCCGGCTCTCGCCGCCCGTGCCGGCCGAGCAGGCTGACGCACGCCTGCTGGGGCTGATGATGGCCGGCGACTGGCCGCAAGACGGCAAAATAGCCCATGCGCATTGAACGTCGCGCCCATCGCCCGCTGGCACTGGTGCTGCTCGCGCCCCTCATTGCCATTGTCGCCGCGCTCGCCATCTCGGGTGTGCTGATCGCCATCGCCGGTGCGCCCGTGCTCGAAGCTTTCCGGCTGATCGTGACCGGCGCCTTCGGCACCCGCCTGGGCTTCACCGAAACGCTGACCCGCGCCACCCCGTTGATGCTCACCGGGCTGGCGGCCGCCGTCGCCTTCCGGGCCCGCGTCTGGAACATCGGCGCCGAAGGGCAGTTCTACCTGGGCGCCATCGCTGTGGCCGCCGTCTGTGCCACGGTATTTTCCGGCTGGCCGCCCTATCTGCTCATTCCGGCCGCCCTGATGGTCGGCGCCATCGCCGGCATGATCATGCTGCTGGTTCCCCTCGGGATGCGGCTGCGGTTTGGTATCGATGAAGTCGTCACCAGCCTGCTGCTCAACTTCGTGGTGGTGCTGTTTGTCTCGATGATGATCGAGGGGCCCCTCAAGGATCCGCTGGCCTTTGGCTGGCCGCAGTCGATCCCGGTAGGCCCTGACGCCATGCTGCCCAAGCTGATCGACCGCACCCGGCTCCATATTGGCTTGCTGATCGCAGTCGCCATTGCCGTGCTGGTCTATTTCCTCCAGGCACGCTCGGTCTTCGGCATGCAGTCGCGCGCCGTGGGGCTCAATCCGACCGCCGCCGTGTTCGCCGGGGTGCCGCTGGCCAAAACCCTGATCAAGGTCGCCTGTCTCTCGGGTGGTCTGGCCGGTTTGGCCGGGGCCATCGAGGTCATGGGGGTCAAGGGCTATGTCACCACCGATCTTTCGCCGGGCTATGGATATTCGGGCATCATTGTCGCCATGCTGGCCAATCTGCATCCGCTCGGCGTGATTGTGGCGGCACTGTTCACTGCCACCATGTTCGTGGGCGCCGACAGCATGGGCCGTGCGCTGGGCATACCCAGCTATATCGCCGACGTCACCGTTGCGCTGTCACTGCTGACCATGCTGGTCTCGATCTTTTTCACCCAATACAGGATCCGCCGCTGATGGAACTGTTGGAGATATTTGCATCGGCCGGCATCTGGGGCGCCGTGCTCCGCATTGCGACACCGCTGATTTTCGGTACGCTTGGCGCGCTGATCTGCGAGCGCGCCGGGGTGCTGAACCTGGGCATTGAAGGGATCATGACCTTTGGTGCCATGATCGGCTGGCTCACCGTCTACAATGGCGGCGACCTCTGGATGGGTCTGGTCGCGGCGGCTGCGTTCGGCGCCCTCTTCGGCCTGCTCCATGCCTCAATGACTGTGACACTCGGGCTGTCGCAGCATGTAACCGGCCTTGGCATTACGCTGTTTGCCTCGAGTTTGAGTTACTTCATCTTCCGCCTCGTGGTGCCGCTGGCGTCATCGCCCCCGACCATCGAGCCATTCCAGCCGCTGGTCATTCCCTATCTGAGCGATCTGCCGTTTCTCGGCGATGCGCTGTTCAACCAGACCGCCCCGACCTATCTGGCCATCGCGATAGCAGCGATCGCGGCCTATGTGCTGTTCCGCACGCCGCTCGGGCTCGCGGTGCGCATGACCGGCGAAAACCCGCATGGCGCCGAGGCCCAGGGCGTCAATCCGATTGCCGTCCGCTTTGGTGCCGTGATGGTGGGCAGCGCATTGATGGGCGTTGGTGGCGCCTTCCTCACGCTCTCGGCCTTCAACAGCTTCTTCCCCACCATGGTGCAGGGACGCGGCTGGGTCTGTATCGCGCTGGTTGTCTTCGCCTCGTGGCGACCGGGCCGTGCGCTGCTCGGGGCGCTGCTGTTCGCTCTGTTTGACGCCTACCAGCTGCGCCTGCAGGCGGTGCTCGGCAAGGCGGTGCCCTACCAGCTTTTCCTCATGGTGCCCTATCTGCTGTCGATCTTTGCGCTGATCGTGATGGCCCGCCGCGCCCGCGTGCCCAAGGCACTGATGCAGCCCTATCGGCGCGGCGAACGCTGACATCGCGGCAGCGGCTCCCTTGGTGCAATGAGTCGCCGGCGCTTCCTCAGATCGGCGCTGGCTTAACCGACGCTGTTGGCAGCGTGGCGGATTTGCCCGTACCGAACACACGCAGCAATGGTTTTTCGATAAGTCGATGTACCACCAGCCCGGTCACGATCGCGCCGAAGATGGCCGCGGCGACAATCGGATAATAGGCCGCCGAGCCCCCTATCGGCAGCAGTCGCTTGCCTATCACCACGACCGCGCCGACCACAAACATGTGGACCAGATATGTCGAATAGGACGCGTCGCCCAATTTCTCGAGCAGCGCATGTTTGCCCAGTCTGGCCTCAAGAACCATCGTGCCGACCAGGGCGCAGACCGAGGCGCCCAGCATGGCAATGAATGCCGTGGTGCCATCTGTCATGAAGCCGGCGACAAGCAAGCCCGCCCCCAGCATCAGAAGCAATCCAGCAAGGGCCCTTGGCGCAGCATGAAGATGGCCGCTGATAAACAACTGCCCAATGACTGCGCCGCTGGAGAAGGCCAACAGCGACAGGTTTGCGTAGAAGCTCCAGAGGACGTTGTCTGAGTGGACCATCTGGCCGGCGACGCTCAGCGCAGTGAACGCAATGGCCAGCAAACCAACACGCCAGCGTGAGCTCAGCGCGGCCAAAGCGGCAAAGGCAAAATAGAAAAAGACCTCGTAATTGAGGGTCCAACCCAGGCTGAGCAATGGGCTATAGCCGCCATCGCTTGGCGATTGATGCGGAACGAACAGCAAAGACTCGGCATAATGCGGCCAGGTAAAAACGGTGCTCTTGAACAGGCTCGGCGCGAGCAACAGCAGCAGAGCGGCCAGGGTGGTGAAGAGCCAGTACATTGGCACCACCCGAATGGCCCGGCGCGCGAGGAAATTGCCCGGACGGAAAGGTCCCTCGCCAGTAATAGCGACCATGATAAAGCCACTGATGACAAAAAACAGCGTTACGCCCAGTTCCCCCAGGGCGGCCAGCAGCGGGCTGGTCTGGGCCAGCGGATGGTCTGCAGCATGCGCGACGACGACCAGAGCTGCCGC
This sequence comes from Alphaproteobacteria bacterium, assembly GCA_018820005.1. Classification (GTDB taxonomy): domain Bacteria; phylum Pseudomonadota; class Alphaproteobacteria; order Rhizobiales; family Devosiaceae; genus Devosia. Next base: position 4,785 of record JAHJOS010000083.1, read on the forward strand.
CAGTCCCCGTAGATATTGAACCGAATAGAGCTTCATCGGGAATTGCCGCCAGATCATGAGCAGGCTCGAATCTAGCACCAGCCACCGGCGTCGCGCGAAGATCTGCTTTGAACGGTTAATCTACGCCATGCCATGTCGGTGGCGTCGCCGAGGCCTGGGCCAGGTGGGTCCACTGTCTGGTAACTGCCTTGCGCAGTCGGCCCTAGCCGTTGGATCAATCGCCGCTTATGACAGCCATATGACACCGCGCACTCTGACAAAAATTCTGGCCTGGACTGTCTTCGCCATCATCGTGGGTGTGACGCTGTCGCCCATCGGCCTTCGCCCCCAGACGCAATTGCCGGTCAATATCGAGCGCGCCGGTGCCTATTTGGCGGCGGGGATCGCGTTCGCTATCGCCTATCCGCGACACATCTGGTGGGCCCTTGCGTTCATCATCGTTGCGGCCGTTGGGCTGGAGTGGCTGCAGCAATTGCGGCCCGATCGCCATGGCCGGGAGATGGATGCGCTCACCAAGATTGCCGGCGCCATGATCGGGTTCGGCATTGGCTGGTTGGCCTCCCATGTGCTGGCCCGGCGCCGGGCCTGACCGGCCAGGTGTGCAGCCCTGGCGCTGGAATTGGCGGGCCTGCCTGCCGCCTTCGGTAACAGCCAAATGCTCTTGTCGATCTCCTCACATGCCGCGCCCAGCGGCGCAGTGACCGCGCGGCCGATCTGCCAATCGGCCAGCTTATGGCAGCCATGCAGTCACAGGATTGACTTCGAAAGCGCACTTACTATATGCACCCATATTATAAGTGCGCTTATGGAAATGACCGATGGACGGGTTGACTGAATCGCAACGGGCGATGGGCACGCTGATGTCGGATGTGTCCAGGCTGCTGCGCCGGCGCTTTGAAGACGCCGCCAAGGCCTTTGGTGTGACGCTGCCGCAGTGGAAGGCGCTGAGCACCATCCACAAACAGGGCGACATCACCCAGGTGGCGCTATCGGCGCATCTGGATATCGACACCATGACGCTGAGCGGCATTCTGGACCGACTGGACAAGCGCGGCCTGATCGAGCGCTTCGTCCATCCCGACGACAGCCGCGCCAAACTCGCCCGGCTCACCCCTGCCGGCCTGGCGCTGGTCGAGCAGACCAGTCATATCGGCGCCGAAGTCTTCGAGCGGGCGATCCAGGGCCTGTCAGCAGACGACATTGCCGCGCTCAGCCAGCATCTTGGCCGCGTCCGCGCCAACCTTATTGAACATAACCAAGACCTTGCCCAAACAGGGAAAGCCTCCTGAAATGAACGCACGCGTTACCCCTCCGGCCAATGCCCAGGCCGTGTCCGAATCCAAACTGCGCCCGGCTCCCGCCCCTGCAGTCGAAACCCCTGCGCCCGCTGCCGAGGCCCAGGCGGCCCCTGCCCGCAAGGGTGGCGCACGTCGCGTCGCACTGATGGCCGGTGTGCCACTGTTGCTGCTGGCCGGCGGCGGCTGGTTCTGGCTCAGCGGTGGCCGTTACGAAGAAACTGACAATGCCTATGTGCAGCAGTCAAAGCTCTCCCTCAGCGCCGATGTGTCGGGTCGCGTTTCTCAGGTCATGGTGCATGACAATGAGATCGTGAAGGCAGGCGACGTGCTGTTCGTGATCGATCCGCAGCCGTTCCAGATTGCACTCAGCCAGTCCGAGGCGGCCCTCGCATCGGCGCGGGTCAATGTCGAGCAGCTCAAGGTCAGCGTCGGCACCGCCCAGGCGCAACTCAAGGCGGCAGAAGACACATTGGCCATTCGCCAGGCGTCATTCGACCGCACAACAAGCCTGGTCAATCAGGGTGTTAACGCCAATTCTTCGCTCGATGATTCCAGGCTTGAGCTCCAGCAGGCCAATAGCGCCGTCGATCTGGCAAACCAGCAGATGGCGGCCGCGACGGCAGCTCTGGCCGGCAACGCCGAGATCCCAACAGATGACCATCCCATGGTTCAGGCGGCCCTGGCAGCCGTTGAACAGGCGCAGCGCAATCTGACCAAGACCACAGTGGTCGCCCCGGCTGGCGGCATCGTTTCGAACGTGTCGAGCCTGAACGTCGGACAGTTCATCGCCGCCGGCGCCATGATTGCAGCGCTGGTGGAAACCGATGACACCTGGATCCAGGCCAATTTCAAGGAAACCCAGCTTGCCGAGCTCAAGGTCGGTCAGCCGGTCGAAGTGCGGCTTGATGCCTATGGCGAGCCGCTGCATGGCACTGTCGACAGCTTCGGCGCGGCGACGGGGTCGGAATTCGCGCTGATCCCGGCGCAGAACGCTACTGGCAACTGGGTCAAGGTGGTGCAGCGCGTGCCGGTGCGGATCGCCCTGTCGGACGCATCGAGCGAAACCCTGCGCACAGGCATGAGCGCGACGGTGACCGTCGACACCGGCCGGTCCACGCTGGACAAGCTGCGCGGCCAATGAGTTTGGGGCTAATGGCCCCAAACCCAATGCTTTAGCCATTTGGAGGCCAGCGTGGCCAACAGCACACCACAGACAATTTCCGAGCCGGCCATCGTGGTCAAGAACAAGGGGCTGCTGACGGCAGCCCTGATGCTTGCCACCATCATGCAGGTGCTCGATACCACCATCGCCAATGTGGCCCTACCCCATATGGCGGCCTCGCTGGGCGCGGCGCAGAATGAAATCACCTGGGTGCTGACCTCCTACATCGTGGCGGCGGCCATTGCGACGCCGTTGACCGGGTGGCTGGCGGATCGGCTGGGCCAGAAGCGCCTGTTCCTGATCGCCGTGATCGGTTTCACCGTCGCTTCAGCCCTGTGCGGCATTGCCACCAGCCTGCCCGAAATGGTGGTCTTCCGCCTGATCCAGGGCCTGTTTGGTGCCGTGATTGCCCCGCTGGCGCAGACGGTGCTGCTCAATATCAATCCCAAGGAAAAGATCGGCCAGGCCATGGCCATCTATGGCATGGGCATCATGGTTGCCCCGATCATCGGGCCGACTCTGGGCGGCTGGCTGACCGAGAGTTTTGACTGGCGCTGGGTGTTCCTGATCAACCTGCCCGTAGGTCTGGCGGCGGTGATCATGCTGGTTACCTTCATGCCCAGCACCGATATCAAGAAGCGACGGTTCGACTTTTTCGGCTTCGGCATGCTGGCGATCAGCGTGGGCGCGCTGCAGCTGATGCTGGATCGTGGCGCTGACAATTTCTGGTTTGCCTCGACCGAAACCTGGATCGAGCTGGGCCTGGTCATCTCGGGACTGTGGGTGTTCATCGTGCACTGCCTGACCGCAGAGAACCCCTTCATCGATGTGCGCATCTTCAAGGACCTCAACTTCATGTTGGCGTCGGTGATGATGTTCGTTGTGGGCATTACCCTGTTCTCGGGCCTCGCCCTCCTGCCGCCCCTGCTGCAGTCGCTGATGGGCTATCCAGTGATCTTTTCGAGCGTGATCATGGCGCCGCGCGGCGTCGCCACACTACTCTCGATGATGGTCGTGGGCCGGCTCAGCGGCAAGGTCGATCCGCGCATCATGATGATGTTCGGCGTGGGCTGCATGGCCTATTCGCTCTATGGCATGACCAGCTTCAGCCTGCAGATGGACTATTGGCCCGTCGTGACGACTGGCGTGATGCAGGGCTTTGGCATGGGCTTCCTGTTCGTGCCGCTCTCGACCATGGCGTTTGCCACCATCGCTCCGCGCTTTCGTGGCGACGCGACATCAATGTTCGCCCTGGTGCGCAACATGGGTCAGGGCGTGGGCATCTCGCTGGTGACGGCGGTGCTCTCGTCGATGATGCAGGTCAACCATGCCGAGCTGGCCCAGCGCATCACCGCGACCTCGCAGAACGTCATCAACCAGATGCCGGGTCTTTTGGTGGGCAACCCGCAGATAACCTCGATCGTCAACGGTATGGTTACCCAGCAGGCCGCCATGTTGAGCTATCTCGATGATTTCTGGATGATGATGTTGCTCAGCCTTGCCGTAGTGCCGCTGATCCTGATGATGCGCGGGCCCAAAAAGGCAGCCCGGCCGATGACGGACGAGGAAAAGGCCATCGAACGCGCTCATGCAATGGCTGAATAGCCATTGCCCTTGCCTAAGGTGGATTGAGCGCCGCGCGGACGGCGGCCAAGTCGGCGACGCCGCCAAACAGGCCGTTGCCAAAGGTGGTGATGCGCAATTGCGCGTCGTGGCGCGCCGGTGTCGTGCCAGCGCAGGCGTCGGCAATGGCGAGACACTCAAAGCCCATGTCATTGGCCGCCCGCTGGGTGGCATGCACCAGCCCGTCAGTGGGCAATCCGGCAATCAGCAGGTTACGGATGCCGGCCGCCCGAAGTGCGGCTTCAAGTCCGGTCCGGTAAAAGGCGTTATCGCCGGCGTGTGTGACAATCATGGCGTCGTCGGGCAGCGCGATGTCGCGGGCCCATTGCCACGCCGCTGGCTTCACCGGCAATTCGCTGGTGGCCAACCCAGTCGCTTCATGCAAGGTCTCTTCGACCGCCTCCCGGCGGGCGGCGATTATTGCCATGCCGCACTGGTGCGCCAGCAACAATAGTTGCCTGGCGGCCAGCACGGCCTCACGCGCCTGCAGCGCATCAACAGCACATTGCTGGAGGCCCAGCAGCAGCAGCGCGCTGTCATCAGCAGACCATTGGCCATCGAACGGCCAGGCGTAGGGCCTGGCATCGACGCTGCCGAAAGCAGGCACTGCAAGCGAACTAGACATGGGCTGATACCATTGCCTTGAAGGCAGCCCGATCGGCCACCCTGCCCCAGCGTCCGCCGAAAGCGCTCAGAATGTCGAGCGTCGCCAGATGGTTCTCGGTCTCCACCGCTGCCGTGCAATCAGCCAGCAAGACGCATTCAAAGCCGCGCTCGAAGCCGTCTCGAATCGTGGATTGCACGCAGCAATCGGAGGTCACGCCGGTCACAACCAGCCGGTCTACGCTCAGCGCGCGCAGGCGGTCTTCAATATCGGTGGCATGGAAGGACGACTTGCCAGGCTTGTCGATGACGATCTCCCCCGGCAGCGGCGTCAGTTCCGGTATGATCTGCCAGCCGGGTTCGCCCTGGACCAGTATGCGTCCGGCTGCGCCCATGTCGCCAATGCCCAGGCCATGCGCCCTGGTGCGCCATTGCTTGTTGGCCGGCAGGTCCGAGAGGTCGGGCCTATGCCCCTCGCGGGTATGCACCACCACCATGCCGGCGGCGCGGGCATCGGCCAGCGCGTCCTGAATGGGGGCAATGACGGCGCGGGTATTGGCTACATCCTCGCCCAGCTGGTCGACCCAGCCACCGGGAGCACAAAAATCGACCTGCATGTCGATGATCACCAGCGCCGTATGGTGGGGGTTGAAGGCCTGGCCCGTGGGCCAGAATTGCGGCTGAGATCCAATGCTCACAGGGCCATGCCCGTTTCAGCGTCGAACAGGTGAATGGCCGCAGGATCGACAGTAAAGGTCAACACATCGCCCGGCGCGATGGCCAGCACGCCGTCGATCATCGCCCGCATGCGGGGGCGGATGGCTTTGAGATCATCCTCCTCCTCGGCGACGCTGGCCTGCACAAGGTTGGCCGCATCGACATCGAGCTGCACCAATAGCGTGGCGCCCAGATCCTCAACAAAGGCGGTGCGCGCCGAGATGACGCCCACCCCGCCCTTGGCCTCGGGCAGCTTGAGTGCCTCGGGGCGAATGCCCACGATCACCTTGCGGTCGTGATAGGCCGCCGCCCGCGCGGCAAACGCGCCCAGTGGCAGGGTAAAGCTACCCAGCTCCACGACCGGCGCGCCGTCCACCTGCCCCACCAGCCCCTCAA